>NZ_JAPEHY010000024.1:0-77089 GCF_028823715.1 Shewanella sp. K8 | reverse complement strand
AAGCCAACGGCTTCATTGAGCAGCTCAACACCATCGGCTTGAAGGAAGTGCCGATCAGCAACAGCTGCGACCAAATCAAATATAAACGGCTAATTAACGACTGTAACACACACAAATTGCTCGAACTTAAGTACAGTCTCGAACAGGCATACTCAGAGGCCTACACTAAAATGAGGGATGCTCACCTGGCGATCGCCTACCCGCTAACATACAGAGGTTGGAATCCCGCAACAGACTATTCTACAGAACTTACTCAGCTATTTCAGACGCAAAACGTACGGTACCACTCTAAATCTCTCGCAGACTTGAAAAACGCCATAATACAAGAGTGGTGCGGGCAGTTACTGTCAGACTTCATCAACGGAGTGCTTAACGAACTATATCAGCTACGCCAATCACTCCAGGGGATGCCACAAATAGATCAGGTAATACAAATTCAGAAAAACGGAGGTACTTACGCCAGGCGATTGGCCCGTTGCCTAAGGATAATTATCAATAACCGAGGTGCCTATATCGCTCAAGAAGATAAAGAGAGAGCTACCTGGCTTAGAAAGTTAGTATTACAAAAATCTCTAGCGAATTGGTGACCAGCTTGCCTAGTATGAGACTCAACCTTGGCAAAAAGTATGTCTTAATTTATGATTAAACTTTAAAACCCTTACTCTATGGGGCTTCTGTCGTTACTTTATTGTTGTCATATTTTATGTCATAAAAGCTATTTGAAATCGTTCAAAATACAACCTAATAGGTCATAAAACAGCTATCTAAAACACGCCACTGTCACGAGATTTATCTCATTACTTTTTGTCTCGTGAGATTTTACGTTCGTACCAAACAATTAAAATTTGACATGATCATAGCATTTGCCTCAACTTCATCACACTGCCAAATCTCCGCTAACTGCTTAGTCGCCAAATCAACTTCCCAAGGAAAAAGTGGTTTAGTTAAATGTTTAGCAAATGGTCCATCTGTCTCTGTCAGAATACGGTGACGGGGAATTATTGAAGCAAATTCAACTCCTTTTTTAGTACTGAGCATTGCTGGCCCAACTGAAAACCAACAGCCAATATCTATCGCTCTCATTAGTTGGCTTTTTGTCCCAGTAAACCAGTGCAATACAGGGATACCGTCAATACCAGTAAGTTCATTCAATACTTCTACTGCACTGGCACGGCTGTGAATGCTCATGATCCGTCCGCCTGCATGATTAACAGATCTGAGTATATGGCGAAATACCTTCAGCTGAACGTCCCAATGCTCTTTGAAACCACTACTTCCATCGAGTCCTATCTCTCCCACGTACTTAGCTTCCGAAAGTAATGCATCAAAAAGTTCTAACTCATGTGATCTTTGATGTGCGATTTGCGGATGAAGGCCTAAAGCAGTGCGAATTCGATGGTAATTATTTTCAAGCCTCTTACTGCCTTCCCAGGCCCTGGGAGTTGTTGTCACGGATAACACGTAGGTTCCACGATGTTTACACTCCTGAGCCACTTTGAATGGATCGGGATAAAGATCAAGATGGCAATGCATATCTATGCTCACAGGACACATTCTGCTTTCAGGAAGGTTTCTACCTCATCAAGGCCATTCAGAAAGACGGCTTTAAAATCTTGGAATGCCGACACGGGAAGTGGGCCGCTATCTGCAATCCAAGCCCCTGCATTCCTAGTTGTTTTCTGTGTAACAGCAATCCGCATGGCAAGAAGGTCATCTCTTCGATCCGTCTCCTTTAAAACATCAGCTAAGAAATTAAAGGAATATTCTGTATTTTCACTAATGCCTCCGGCATAGAGCGCTGCTCGTCGAATAATGCAAGGCACGCATACACCGCATTGCTGATTCCAACGCTTCCAATGACTACACGAGACCGTATTATCCACTATTTTTGCCAGCAAGAGCTTATTTTGACATTCAGTGACCATCTGACCTTTAGTCTTAAATTGATAGCGATTGACTATTCGGCATGGAATTTCCGCCGCTTCAAAAATCCGTTGGATACTTTCAATAAAATGTGGATGTGTAGTTCGAGTACTCAGAGTACCGATACGTCGTGGCGTCAATGGAGCATTTAGTGAAATAAAGCCATTCTCAGGCACAAAAAGGTCTATTTCCTTTTGTTGGGAAACTGTCTTTACCGCACTGGCGCCGACAGCTGCAAATGCAAGAAAATTGAGGCTACGAGTTCGCATAGTAATATCCGTCTCGCCTGTATACAGGTGAGGATCCGCATTGACCTCAAACCGAGAATATTGCCCGTTAAGCGCAGATGCAATCTGGTCTTGGTGTGTTTTATCTCCCTTATAAGCGTGACTTACGAGCAGTGGAGAGCGACCTTCCTTCAATAGATCAATAACCCCGATGGCGGAATCTAAACCACCAGAGAAAAGGCATACTGAGTCAATGCCTCTTAGGCTCACTAGCTTGAATCGGTCTCGCTTATGATAAGGGTCTGGAGGTGGATAGCCACCAGATTGAAATTCAAAATCCCACATGTCGCCACTTAGGAAGTGTAAAGCTCTCTCCAGTTCCTTTTTCAATGGAAGCCATCTAGCAGGCTCATATAAGGGTAATTGCATTTTGAATATGCGAGTCCAGCCATCTTCTGCATCTGATCTGCGAACAAAGGTATCTGCAGCAGTTACCGCAAGCGCAATCGTCAGGAAGTCCATAGTCTGGCTTGAAATGCGCACTCCTAGACGCTTAACTTTGTCAATGACAGGGTTTCCGATGACTGATATATCGCCACGAATCTGGCCGCTTAATCCATATAGTTGCACCGGTAATACCCCTTCGGATGCTGAAGGCAGTAACTGGTGGTTGTGATGAAATACTAATTGTGTCACAGGTAAGCCTCCCATTCCTTCCATGCGTCAATGATGGACTGACGTTCAATTTGAGTCATTTGCTGACGGCTTAAGCTCCTCACATTACCAGTAAGCCTAGGAGCCATATGCTTGTCGACTACAACTTTTATTAGCTCGCGTAACTCTGTTTCCGCATGCATCGCCTGAGTAGGGGTGTCAGCTTTATTCCATGCTTTGCCTGAGTCCATTACCATCTGTAGGAAGATGCTTTCCGCCAAATAGCTAATCATAGTGTCTGCTATCACATCATCGGTTATGCATTGAGGGTCAAAAGTCTCAACACCGTCGAGCGCCTCGACTAGAGCATAATTCATCGCCGCACGGATCTTTTCAGAATCCCCGTCCTCAGTTATCAGGGCCTGAGAAATAGCAGAAATAGCCAGTTCGCAAGGTAGACCAGCCAAACTTTTAAGATCAACACTGGCTTCGCCAGGGACTGCAGGAATTCCCGTTAAAGCTCCGAAGAGTCCTGCACCAGCTTGAGCGACACTTCCCATTCTTCTAGATGCACTCGTACTGCCGCCGCTGGCTGTACGAGCATAATGTCCAATGGCTTTTCTAAAGTCATCTCGATAACCATTAGACACGGCGCTACCTAGAGTTTGTCGAAAAGGCGCGAACCTGCGCGTCTGTGGTGGAGGCAATGGTTGTTGTGGTTGATCATCCGCCCATGGTGGTACCAGTGGTGAATCGCCCCCAGAGCCAGAGCTAGATTGTGAAGTTCCCATTAAGCGTCCTTATGCCATTTTTCAGTTTTTAGAGAAGCCGCCATCCACGCGGGAGGTTTACCTCCCACATTTAGTTCCTGTAAACATCGAACGAAAACTTTGGCGGCTTCGGCTGAGTGCCGTGCCAAAAGGCACGCTCCTGCAAATCCCTTCGGCTGTTTAGTCCAATCAGTAAACTGTCTAAGGTGACTAATAATCCCTTCCATCACAGGTATCTGCTCTTCAAACGGAAGAGTACTTAAAAGCTTTTCTGCAGTTGGGGAGCTGGTATTTTTCGTATTAACTAAAACACTTAAGATTTCTCTCCCTACTGGGGATAGTCCGACTACATAGGCACCAATAGGCATGGTTTCCCGAGACAGGTAAATTGCAGCCCTTAAATCGACGCCACTGAGGCGGGGTTCAAGTTGGGCCCATTCAAGAATAAAGGACTGAGTCGTTGGATTGTCAGTCCAAGTCTTTGGGGCATCAGCGGGTATCTGATCACTACCTGCTTCCAACTGTTTAAGAAGTTCGGGAGTCCCCTTTTCTGAATCAACTAAACGATAGAAATCGGCCGTCGCTTTCATGCCTACACATCGCTCGAAGATTACTAGCTTTGTGATGATAGCTTCGTCCAAAGGCATTGTACGGCGTCGTGCAATTTGTGAACGCATTTTAACTACATTCAGCAATCGTTTTACGATCCTGGGGTTCCCGTGGATAATGGGTGAGTTAGCCAGAAGTGGCGCTATCCGGTCGGCTCGGGCAAATGCCTTTGCCAATATGCTATCCTCAGACTCACTGGTCAGCATTAGTGCATCTTGACGGGTTATAGGTTCGTCTTTCCAAGATTGCTGCAGGGCATTTTCCAAGCCTTCTCGGAGTTTTTCGAGCTTATCTTTGGGAAGGCGGAGGTCGATGGCATACAGCATGAACAGGTAAGAACGGATCTCTCGCACACCAGCTTTAGGGACTCGAATCGGAACCTGAATCAGTTTGTCTAGGTAGTCTATCTGGTGTCGGTCCGATGCACCTTTAAAGTAATCTGCTACAGAGGCTCTGATCATTTCTTCATCAGCAGCAATAATGAATGCCGTATTTTCTAGGAAGAGGAACAGCCTGATGGCCTCAAGGGTATTGATAGCATTGGTAGGGAGGCAACGATCGAGATTATCTATAACCACAACCAGCGGTTTGCCTAACTCTTCTAAGATCTCCCCATATTCCTTTCGGAAGGCATCAATCTGTTGAGGAGGGCTTTTCTTCGCCTTAGGTTTAAGTAAGCCGCCTGTCTGGCTCTTTACTTCTTTAACCGTCCCCACTAGATTTTCGTATTCATCCTGATCTTGAATACCGTCAGTAAGATTACGTAAGGCACCAACACCTTTAGAAATCAGACCTCCAGTGGGAATCCCTGCAAATATGGCTGTCCCCTCGGCCAATAAACCCATAGCTCTAAACCCATCGACTCGAGCGAGGAGATTTTTAGTTTTTGTTGCAAGGTCTGCATTTCCATCAGCTGCTTTCGTAAGAGCTGTAGCAATAACCTCAAGGAGGGCTGCTCGTGCATCATCATAGCCTTGATACAGCCAAGCATCGAATTTGATAACAACCCAGTCTTTTTGGTCTTGTTGGAGTTTTTTCTCTATCAATTTTAGAAGTGAGGACTTGCCAGCACCCCAGTTACCGAAAACACCAATGGAAACTGGTAACATGTCGTCTGCGGTGAGAATGTCGACAGCGAGCTGTGAGACTTCTCCAAAATTAAGGTAATCCTTATCGGATTCTGTATCTGACCACAAATTATACTACTCCTTGTAATTACTTCTGTTTAGTAGGTTACCGTAAACTATGAAGATTATATATTAACCAGTACACATAACTATATTTATTATTTCAAGACGTTACGGGTCGTGAGTGATTACGTCAAATTCTAGGTTTGCACCTTATTTAATCCTCACAACATTAGGATTAACCTCTTGTAATAATTTGTTTTTATCATTGATGTCTAGCAAGTTAAACATGGCCATCAACTGCATTGTCTGTTCAGCATAGAGTCGATCTAACCGACTATTAGCTTCAATCAATTCGGTCCGATACTTCTCTTTCAAAGTTGCTTCTTTTGCCTTTTCTTTACGAAGTCTGTCTAGTTCAGAAGTTACATTTCGTTTTCTCGAATTGTTAAGGAAGGTGCGAATAAGTCCAGGATGTGAGATCTTCGTGTCGTGACCTGAACCATGGATGAGTAACCGGATGAGCCAGCAGCTGACTTTTGCCGACAGTGAGTTTTCCAGTAAACGCCGCCAGACCCGCAAAGAAGTCTTCCTTGGCAGAATGGATGACTTGCTTCCCTGGGACAAATTACTTGGTGTTATTGAGCCTGTGTATCCCAAGGCTGGTAATGGTCGCAGGCCCTATCTACTGGAAACCATGCTGCGCATTCACTGTATGCAGCAATGGTACAACCTGAGCGATGAGGCCATGGAAGATGCCCTCTATGAAATCGCCTCCATGCGCCAATTTGCTCGCCTGTCACTGGACAAAGCCATTCCAGACCGCACCACTATCATGAATTTCAGGCATTTGCTGGAGCAGCATAAGCTGGCCCGTAAAATCTTCAGTACCGTTAATCACTGGCTGGCAGAGTGTGGCGTTCTAATGACCCAGGGCACCCTGGTAGATGCCACGATAATTCAAGCCCCCAGTTCCACAAAAAACAAACACAACAGCCGCGACGAAGACATGCACCAGGCCAAGAAAGGTAATCAGTGGTACTTCGGCATGAAAGCGCACATCGGGGTAGATGCCAAAAGTGGCCTGACCCACAGCTTGGTGACCACGGCGGCTAACGAACACGACCTCAATCAGGTTGGCAAGTTACTGCATGGCGATGAAGAATTTATCTCAGCCGATGCTGGCTATCAGGGGGCTGAAAAGCGCGATGAGCTCTGCCATGTCAGCGCGGACTGGCTTATCGCCGAGCGTCCCGGCAAGGTGAATGCATTGAAGAAACACCCGCGCAAGAACAAGCTGACCATCCGGTATGAATACCTGAAAGCGAGTATCCGAGCCAAGGTTGAGCATCCATTTCGGATAGTTAAATGTCAGTTTGGTTTTGTCAAAGCCAGGTAGAAGGGACTGGCTAAAAACGACAGTCAGCTGGCGATGTTATTCGCCCTGGCGAACCTGGTTCGAGTGGAGCAATTGATACGGACACAGGCGAGATCTGCCTAAAATGGGGAAATTGGCCTGAAACAGGGCCAAAATCAGCCGCGTAGAGACGATTTTTGGGCTGAAAGTTGGAAAATTGAACCACAGGGCGTTGATAAAGACGGCTTGGGGCGTCATGTAGGAAGAAGCGGACTACTTAATCGCACCTTCCCTAAGTCATATTAATTTGAAAATACAATCACCAAGGTTAAGGGGCGAACAAGTCGCCCCAAGGATAGAGGCTTTATTCCTCATCTACACAAGTAGCGAGGTTTGCTACATCACCAATTTGTCAGTTTATGGGTTTATTTTATGTCAACTTATGGATTTATACTGCCCGTAAATCGCTGTTTTCTTGGCGGTGCTTATGTCAGCTTATGCTTCTAGCGACAGTGGCTCGCCGCATATTTTGCTCCGCACTTTTGGGCAAGACTTATCGGATCAGCCCCATAAACAGAGTTCAGGAAATATCACAATGCAGTTCAGGATGATGTTTGTATGTGTTTTGATGGGAATCTTTCTCTTTGGCAAACCAGCTATGGCCGCAAGCGCTAAGCCCGAGACAGCAGCAGCCACAACTGCGGCGCACAAGCTGAACAGTTTGGATGAGGAGGGTCTGTCGCCACTGATGCGAGCTGTATTGGATGGCCAACTGGACTCGGTAAAGCAGCTGATTGCTCAGGGCGCTGACATCAACCTTGAGAACCCTGCCGGCTGGAATGCGCTGTTGATGTCACCCACTCCTGAGATGGCAAAGCTGCTGATTGAGCAAGGCGCCGATATTCACGCCAGTAGTCAAAATGGTTTCAACTCTCTGCTGGTTGCCGCCAAGTTGGGGGATCTGGCCCTGATCTCTTTTCTGCTTGAGAAAAATATCGATATTAACGCCTCAAACCAATATGGCTGGACGGCTCTGATGGTGGCCGTCGAGTTTGGCCATCAGCAGGCGATCTCTTTGCTGCTGGAGAACGGCGCCAATCTCGAACAAAAGAATAACGGCGGCTGGGGGTTACCGGAGATAGCGGCCCACAATAATCATCTGGATATCTTCAAGTCATTATTGAATAAAACCGGCCAGGTGCTCTCCAAGGAATATGCCGAAGAGATTTCCATCATTGCGCTCAAAAACGGTGCCACAGAGATTTTGGATTACCTGGTAAAACAGCAAAGAGTCGCCCTTGGCAACAAGGAGCAGATGCTCAAGACGGCCGTATCGGCCGGCAGCCTGGCTTCGATTAAGTACCTGGTATCCAAGGGCGCCGACATCAATGCCCTACTGGTAATAAATGCCGAGCGCAGCAGTACACCGCTGATGATATCTGCGAATCGGGGCGACCTGGATATAGTGAAGTATCTTTTGAATAAGGGGGCGAAACTCGAGACCCAGGACACAGACGGAGTGACCGCTCTCGCTTACTCCGTGCGTGATGACAACCTAGAGGTTGTGCGCTATTTGGTGGCCAAGGGCGCCAATTTAAACGTCAAGGGAAGCTATAAAGAGACCCTGCTGCATCAACTCGTGGGCACAGATGATGCCAAAGTCTTTAATTATCTGGTGGAGAGTGGTGCCGACATTAATCAAACCAACGGCTCTGGCAACAGCCCCTTGTATTACGCAGCTTGGTTTGGCCGGCTGGATTATGTCACTACTCTGGTACGCCACGGCGCCAATATCACCAAACAAGATATTGAGAGAGCCGTTATGAGTAGCCAACTGGAAATAACCAGACAATTACTCGACAACGCGCCGCCAGGCCTTCTCACGGCTGAAACCTTGGTTGAGTTATTGTACTCGGCTGCGGGGAAAGAGAGCGTAGAGATGGTCAAACTCCTGGTTGAAAGAGGCGCCGACATTAACGGGCATTCTGGGAGTCGCCAGGAAACCGCTTTAATGGCGGCATCAATGTACCGACACCTGGACACGGTCAAATACCTTATCGGCATCAATGTCGATGTGAATGCCAGAGATAGTGACGGCCGCCCTGCGTTGATGTACGCCGCCAATCCGATTCAAGGAGCAGGTGAAAAAAGCAATCTTGAGGTGGTAAAGGCCTTGGTTGAGTCAAAGGCTGACTTGACCCTGGTCAGCCACTCGGGGGAAACCATGCTGGAGCAGATGGTGAGAACCAGTGATATCCAGGACTTTAACTATGTTTTGAGCAAGCTCGGTGCTGACATACTTCCGCAAGGCCATAAGGCACTTAAGCGTGCTATCAGCTACCAAAAGCAGGAATTTATTGATTCCCTGTCCCAATATGGGATCAAGCCTCCGGTGGAAAAATAACCCACATCATTGCGCTTGAGGAGGCTCTGCTATGCCAGGCCTATGTTCAGCGGTAGGCACTTGTCAAAACCGCCCGCTTGAGTCAGCATCCATTTTGGTTGCAGCCCTGTGTGCTATAGGCGACACAGATAGAGCGGCAACAAAGCCAGAACCGGTCAGTTAAGATACAGGGCGGCTGCGGCAATCTGGTTTGGCCGGAACTCAGGGAGGCATGATGCTTAGAACCATACGCGACTATCTCAGACTACTGCTGTTCTTTGTGGGGGTGCTGGCGGGGATCCAGCTCCCCGGCTTTGTCGATCAATATGGCAAGAGCCTGCAGGCCCACCTGAGCGAGATCCAAACCCAATTGGCCGGGTTTCAGCGCGATGCCGACCGTTTCTTCGGTGGCGATCTGGATAAACTTATCGCCCACTATGTGACCAACAAAGATCCGGTATTTACCTCCGGCGGCGACAAGCTCAACGCCATGGTAGAACGCCGCTCCGAGTTGCAGCAGGCCTTGGCCGACTTCCGCGAGAGTCTCTACAGCCCCTACCTGCAACTGGCGTTTGCGCCACAGGCGGATATCCGCCGCGAAGTGTGGGACAACTACAGCCACAATATTCTGCTCAAGGGCGATGCCATTGCCATTGGCCTACTCAGTGGCTTGCTGCTCGCAGCCTCGGCCGAACTGCTGCTCAGCTTATGCTGGCTGGCGTTGCGAACGCTGTTTCGGCGCCGGCCGGCTGCCGCCTGATTGCCCCTGTAGAATGTCTGTGTTTGTCCATTCCATTAACGGCTATGATGGTTTGTAATTCCAACTGAAAGGACAAATACCATGATTGCACAAGGTCAAACTCTGCCGGATGCCACTCTGAGCCAACTAGGTAAAGAGGGCATGATCAACCACAAGGTTAAGGAACTGTTTGCCGGCAAGAAGGCCGTGCTATTTGCTGTTCCCGGTGCCTTTACCCCCACCTGCTCCGAGGCTCACCTGCCGGGTTATGTGGTGCTGGCCGATGAACTCAAGGCCAAGGGCGTCGATATCATTGCCTGTGTGTCGGTCAACGATGCCTTTGTGATGAAAGCCTGGGGTGAAACCCAAAACGCCGGTGAGATCATGATGTTGGCCGATGGCGATGGTGCCTTCACCAAGGCGCTGGGGCTGGAAATGGACACTGGCGCCTTCGGAGGCTTACGCTCGCAGCGCTATGCCATGGTGATAGACGATGGCGTGGTTTCTTTGTTGAATGTGGAAGCGCCCAAGACTTTCGAAGTCAGCAAGGCCGAAACCATACTGGCGAGCCTCTAATAGCGACTCAGGCGGCTTTAATGCCGAGATTCTGTTCTATCTCGGCGACACCTGCAGCCACCTGAGAGGCGATTGCCTGCCCCTGCTCTGAGGCGGTGATCGCCTGGCTGCGCAGCTGTTCCATGGCGCTGGAGAAGGATTGCAGATGCGCCAGCTGTGACTGGGCATACTCAGTACCCTGCTGAGTCCCACTCGCCATGGCAAAAGCCTGCTGTCTCACCTCCTGCGCCAGCTGTTTCAGGCTCTCGGCTCTCTGTCTCTGCCTGTCGGTCGCCTCGGCTATGCCATCCATACTCTGCCCCAGACTCTTGTTGGCATTGGTAAGCCGATTGAGAATGGCACCTATCTCATCGAGCGAGCTCTGGGTGCGACTGGAAAGGCTGCGCACCTCATCGGCCACCACGGCAAAGCCTCGGCCCTGCTCACCGGCACGGGCGGCTTCTATGGCGGCATTGAGCGCCAACAGATTAGTCTGCCCGGCGATATTGCCTATCACGTCGATGATTCCCGCCACAGCCGCCACTGAATCATCCAGACTGGCAAGCGCTTGATGACACTCGGCAACGGCGGTGCGGGTTGAATCTGTGGCCTCCAGCATCTGCTGCGCTTCGAGTTCACTCTGGTGCATCTGTTCGGCGGTATTGCCGGCACGGGAGGCCAGCGCAGCTGAGCTGTCACTCACCAGTCCGGCCAATTCACTGAGCTCCAGCGTTTGCTGCCGAGCCTGATCCACCACTTGTTGGGTCTCACGGGTACTACCGGCCATTTCACTGATTTTTTGCACCAGGGCCGATAGGCTTTGGGAGATACGCGCCAATTGCTGCCGCTGCTGTTCATCCTCTGACTCGAAACGATTCAGCAGAGCATTAAAATGGGCGGCTATCTGGCCGGTTTCACAGCGACGACTGATATTGAGGCGCTCGCGGGTATTGGACTCACTCAGCTGACTGAAGGCGGTGTTGAGCAGCTGCAACGGCTTCACCACCCTGAGCTGCTGCAAAATCAAATAAGCCACGGCAAATAAGGCCAGCACCCCCAAAGCCAGATAGAGCCAAAGCTGCAGCTCGTGTTTGAGCTTGTCGGTACGCCGTTGCTGCTCAGCGGCCATGGTCAGCAAGTTCTGCTGCAACTTGTGCATATCGGCGCGCAGCGCATCCTGCATCTGACGGTTATCCAACAGTTGCTGCTCGGTATTGGTCACTTCCTTGGCGTAGCGACTGCTGAGACTCAGAAGTTCGGCGCGGTAGCTCTCGCCTATCTCCTCGCGCTCGGGTTCATCGTCACCCAGGGCAAATTCATCGGCCTCTACTGTGCGATAGAGACCAAGTAGTGGCAAGGCGCTGAGTCTGTCATGCCAGTCGGCCAACTGGGTTATGGTGCTGTCGAGGTAAGGCTTGAGTCTTTGCTCCCGTCCGAGCAGGTAATCCTGGGTCAGCTGTGACAACTGGTAAACCAGCGGCGGAAGCTCCCGACTGAGCTGCAGGTATTCATGCGCCACTTGCGGCGCCGTTGCCAGCCCTTGATCGCCGTAATCCGCCAGGCGCTTGTTGTTGTCCAACATTTCGGTTTCGGCATGGGCCAACAGCTGCCTGGGATTTCCGGCCAACTTGCCGGCGGCGCGGTATTTGCCATCCAGAGCCGTCACCAATTGCGCCAGCTCCTGTGCCAGCTGTGAATCTACCGGCAAACGGTCATGAATATCATTGAGCTGGGCTCTGGCCTGCTCCAATCGCCCGGCATCGCCACTGGCGAGATACTTATCCAGATTGGCACGGATATCCACCAAAAATTCTTGCTGCAAGCCTTGCAGCGTCTGGCTCTGCAGTTCTGCCTCTTGTCTCTGTTCACTGCTCCAGAGCACCAGTGAGGCGAGCAAGGCCGCCAACAAGAGCAACAACGCCGAAGCGCCGAGAGAAAGGGTGGAAATCTTCATGGCAAACTGCGCCCAATTGATTGAACTGAGAGCAGTTTATGACTGGAGCATGACAGTTGAATGACAATCGGCCATAAAGCGTATGGCGTGTTAATCTCTTGGCAACCACACCTGAGCGTGCAGCCCACCCTGAGGGCGATTGCTGAGAATGACCTTGCCCTGATGCCTGTCTATGATGCGTTTGATGATCGCCAGTCCCAACCCTGAGCCGACGCTGCCGCGGGCACTGTCACCTTGGGTAAAGGGCTGGAACAGCTTGGGGATCTGGCTCTCGGCAATACCCGGGCCATTGTCTTCCACACTAAAACCTATGCGGTGTTTTTCCACTTGGGAAGCGATACGGATCCAGCCGCGGCCATAGCGGAAGGCGTTTTCCACCAGATTGCCGATCACCCGCTTGATGGCCAGGCTCTGCATCGGCACTTCGGGGCACTCGGCCAGTACCAGCTCTATTTCACCGACTCTGTTGCTCTCAGCCTGGGCCACTTCGCGGATTAAACGGTTGATCTGTTCCGGCTCGCGAATGCTCTCCTGATCCTGGCGGATATAGGCGATAAACTGATTGATAATGGCATCCATGTCTTCAATGTCTTTGACGATGCCCTCCTGCAGGTAGGCATCGTCGTCCACCATCATCTCGGAAGCCAGCCGAATTCGGGTCAGGGGTGTTCTAAGGTCGTGGGAAATCCCCGCCATCAGCAGCGCCCTGTCCTGCTCCAGCTGTTTCATACTCTGGGACATACGGTTGAAGGCATTGGTCACTTCGACGAGCTCACTGGAGCCGGTCAGCGGCAGCGGGTCAGGGAAATTGCCTCTGGAAACTGAGATAGCCGCCTTTTGCAGCCGCCGCAGCGGCCGGTTCTGTTGCCGGGCAAACCACCAGCCACCGGCGACACTCAAGGCGCCTATCACCAACAGATAGAGGTTAAGGGGCGACAGGGCATTTTCGTTCCAGCCATTGAGGGGAACCTTGATCCAGATGGAGGGAGCCTGAGGCGGGCGGATCCAGATCTGCAGCAGATTGCTCTGTGCAATACGCACTTCGGCCGGGCCACCGAGATATTCCGACATCTGGGCTGAGAGGAAACCATAGTAGGTCGCCCGCTCGATACCGGCTTCCCTGGCCTGTTTCTGGTTATAGACATGCATGCCATCGTCGCGCACCTTGGCATTGAGGGCGTCCACTATGGTGAGGTGTTCACGGCCCACCTCGACCCCATCGACAAACAACAGATTGATCTGGCGGGCGATAAGCTGGTTGATCTGCTGATAACTGGGCTTAATGAAATAAACTGTCACAGTCAAATAGGAGACCAGCTGATTGATCAGCAGCAGACAGCCTATCAGCATGACCGTTTGGCTGAAGGCACTCCTGGGCAACAGGCGTTGCCACCAGCGCAGCTTCATTTACGGGCGGCACCATCTGGCACAAACACGTACCCCAGTCCCCAAACCGTTTGGATATAGCGCGGGTTGGCGGGATCCTTTTCAATCAGCCGCCTAAGCCGAGAAACCTGAACGTCGATAGAGCGCTCCAACGCCGAATAGTCGCGGCCACGGGCCAGATTCATCAGCTTGTCGCGGGACAAGGGCTCCCTGGGGTGGGTCACCAACACCTTGAGCACGGCAAATTCACCACTGGTGAGGGCGATGGACTCTTCATTGTGGTACATCTCGCGGGTAGCCAGGTTGAGGCTGAACTCGCCGAAACTGACCATCTCTTCCTGCTGCGAAGGCGCGCCGGGGATCTCCTGCACCTGACGGCGCATTACCGCCTTGATACGTGCCAGTAATTCTCTGGGGTTGAAGGGTTTTGGCAGATAGTCATCGGCGCCAAGCTCCAGGCCTATGATGCGGTCGACTTCATCGCCCTTGGCGGTCAGCATCACTATCGGCAGTGGGTTGCCCTGTTGTCGCAGGCGGCGACAGATGGACAGGCCATCTTCTCCCGGCAACATAAGGTCAAGCACCAGCAGGTGAAAGTTCTCCCGCTCCAGCAAGCGATCCATCTGCTCGGCATTGGCGGCGCTGCGTACCTGATAGCCTTGTTCCATCAGATAGCGCTCCAGCAAGGCCCGCAGCCTCATATCATCATCGACAACCAGAATCTTGGAGGTTTCTTGTCCCATGGGCTATTCCTCGAGTGCCAAGCCTGAAACTTGCACAATAGTATCTGAAAAAGTGGCCAAATATCTTAAATTTAGCCATTTTGATACCAAAAATCACCCGAGACTTTGTAACAGTAGTTGATCTTCTGTTGCACCTCAGTGAGAACGGGCCAAATCGGCGGCCGTGAGGCTGACCCCTTTGATCTGGGCGAAGAGCGACATGCCGGGCTTCAACGCCAGCTCCTCAAGGGCCCAGCGGGTAATATTGGCCCACAGCGGCATACCCGCCAGCCTCAGTCTTAGCTGCACATAGTCGCGGCTGTCGACCCGGCTCACCTCTTCCAGGGTTACCGGCAGGATGTTGCGAATACTACTGCCGCTCGGCACCTGCAGGCACACAGAGACCTGGTTGCTGTGAACCCGCACCCGTATCGGCTTATCCTGTTTGGGTAACAGTTCATTGACCCACAAGCTGTTGCCATCGGCGAGTTGCAAACGTGTCATGGCATATTCGGGATGACTCTCGGCCACAGTGGCATGCAGCAAGGAGCTTTGTTCCTGGGCACTGAGCCAGGGTCTCAGCTCGTCACTGTCCCACACCTGTTCCAGCGGGCCACTGAGGACACAGCGGCCCTTGTCCAGCACCAGCATCTGATCCGCCAGTTGCAGGATCTCATCCAGACTGTGGCTGACATAGATAATCGGCAGCTTAAGTTCGGCGGTGAGCCTCTGTAAGTAGGGCAACAGCTCGCGCTTGCGCGGCAAGTCGAGCGATGCCAGCGGTTCATCCATCAAAAGGATCTCTGGGCGGGTCAGCAAGGCCCGGCCTATGGCGACCCGCTGCTTTTCCCCGCCGGAAAGAGTGAAGGGAAAACGGTCGAGCAGTTTCTCCAGCCCCAAGAGTTGTACCACGGTATCAAACTCGCGACTGTCTTTATCCTTGCGGCCATAGTTGAGATTGCCGCGCACCCGATAGTGGGGAAACAACCTGGCATCCTGAAACACAAAGCCGGCGTTACGCCGCTCAGGCGGCAGATTGATCTTCTTCTCTTTATGAAACAGCCAGCGCTCTCCCAAGCGGATCTCACCGGCATCCGGCGTTGCCAGGCCGCCGAGAATATTGACCAGCGAGGTCTTGCCGGCGCCCGAGCGGCCAAAGACGGCGCTGACCCCGGAGAGGGGTAATTCTGTGTCAACATCCAGCAGGGTTTGCCCCAGCTGTTGCCTGATAGCGATTTTCAGCATTGTCCCAGCGTCCTCTGTTGCGCCCGCTTGCTGAGCCATTGGGAAGCGATCAGCGAGGCCAGTGAAATCAATATCGCAATCACACACAGCCTGGCGGCCTCGGCCTCGGCGCCCGGGGTCTCGATAAAGGAGTACATGGCCAAGGGAATGGTGCGGGTTTCACCTGGTATATTGGAAACAAAGGTAATGGTGGAACCGAACTCCCCGAGGCTGCGGGCAAAGGCCAGCACCATGCCCGAGACTATGCCGGGTGCGGTCAGCGGCAAGCTAATGGTGAAGAAGACCTTGAGCCGGCCGGCGCCCAAGGTGCGCGCCGCCTGCTCCAGACGCACATCCACCCCTTCGAGCGCCTGACGAATGGCACGAACCATTAACGGGAATGACACCACCGCAGCTGCCAGTGCGGCGCCGCGCCAGCTGAAACTAAAGCTGAAGCCAAAAGTGTCATAGAGCCAGCCACCGAGAAAACCGCTGCGGCCCATGGAGACCAGCAACAAATACCCTATGACCACAGGTGGCAGCACCAGTGGCAGATGGATCAGGCTATCGAGCACAGACTTGCCGGGGAACTCCAGCCGCGCCAGCACCCAGGCACACAAAATGCCGAGCGGCAGGCTGCAGAGCACGGCCACAGTGGACACCTTGAGACTGAGCAGCAAGGCGGCCACTTCATAGTCGGTCAACAAGCTCAAAGTCAGGATCTCAGTTTACGCCGAAGCCGTATTTGGCAAATACCGCCTTGGCAGCGTCGGACTGCAGGAATTGATAGAAACCTTCGGCGCCTTTGCTGCGCTCTTTACCCACCAGCGCCATGGGATAGCTGATTGGTTTGTGAGTCTCTTGGGGGAATACCGCCAGCTGTTTTACCCCTTTGGCCACTTTGGCATCTGTGGAATAGACAATCCCCAGAGATGACTCGCCACGTTCGACCAACGCCAAGGCGCCGCGAACACTATTGGCTCTGGCAAGCAGAGGTTCGGCCTGTTGCCACAAAGCTAAATTTTCCAGCGCTTGCTTGGCATAGCGACCGGCCGGCACATGATCAGGATCGCCAACCGCCATCCGGCTGTTACCCAATGCCTGTTTGAGATCCCAGGAAGCCGAGATTTCAACCTGGTTCAGCGCACTGCTTTTCGGCGCAATCAGCACCAGCGTGTTACGCAGCAGAGTAACCCGGCTGCCGGCGTCGATGGCCTTGTTTTCATCGAGATAGTCCATCCATTTCTGGTTGGCCGACAGAAACAGCTCGGCGGGCGCACCTTGGGCAATCTGGCGTGCCAGCGTCGAAGAGGAAGCAAAAGAGAACACGGTTTCAGTGTCATGCTTGCTGTCATATTCGGCGCCCAGTTCATTCATGGCATTGGTGAGTGAGGCGGCGGCAAAAACGGTAACTTTTTCCTTGGCACTGACGTTAAAGGCCAACAACAGCCCCAGAGCCAGGCTCAGGGCAGGACGGAACAGGGACTTCATAACGACTCCTTGATGAGATATATGCACTATTTGACACTGCCAACGTTATATACATAGTTATATAACGATAAGCAAGCCTGTGATCGTCAGTGAGTGATCCCTGTGGTCTTTATCCGCACAATAAGGGAGAATAACCCCGACACTGATAAGGAATATGCCATGGATCTCAAAGCCCTGTTGACTCTCAACAATGCCGATAAACTGTTTGCCAATCCCAAACGAATTGCGCTGTTGAAGCAGATACGCATTACCGGCTCCATCAGCCAGGGAGCCAAACAGGCGGGCATCAGTTACAAGGCGGCCTGGGATGCGGTCAACGACATGAATCTGCAAGCCCCTCAGCCAGTGATCAGCAGTGAAAAGGGTGGTAAAGGCGGTGGCGGCGCCAAGTTGACCGAGTTTGGTGAGCGTCTGCTGAAGCTCTACGAACTGATGGATCAGATGCAGGACATGGTGCTCAAGGCGCTGTTGGATGCGGCCGTTCCCATGGATAACCTGCTGGATCTGATGGCACACTTCTCGCTCAAGACCAGCGCCCGCAATCAACTGGCCGGTGAAGTTATTGCGCTCAAGGATGATTCTCTCAATGACAATGTCAGGGTCAAGTTGGCCGGTGGACAGGAGATAGATGCCGCCATCACCCATGCCAGCACTGACAAACTGGGGTTGCATATCGGCAAGAAGGTATTGCTGCTGTTCAAGGCTCCCGCCGTCAGCATCCACTCGCTGCAGCAGCCCCTCAGCAGTGGCAACCGCCTCAAAGGCCAGTTGTTGCAAATCAAACGCGATACCCAGCGCAGCGAAATTACCCTGGATATCGGCGGCAACGACCGCCTCTACGCTTCGGTATGTAACGACAGCATTGAGGGCTTGCCATTGGCTCTGGGCGATCATCTACAAGCCTGCTTCGAGCCGGGGCAGACACTCATCGCCTGTGTTAAATGACAAACAAAGGCATCCTGTTTATCCCATTGGCAAGAAGGCGCACTTGCAAGCACGCCTGAGTTCTGTAAATCTTCTGCATTATTGGCATCGGCGCCTGGCGCCATCAGCAGTTGACCGAATAAATCGATGAAAGCCCATTTGATTACCCGTAAGGGCTGGGAAGCCCTGGATAAAGAACTCAAATATCTGTGGAAGGAATACCGCCCCGAGATAACCCTAAAAGTGCAAGAGGCCGCGGCCCAGGGCGATCGCTCCGAAAACGCAGATTACACCTACAACAAACGCTTGTTGCGGCAGATAGATCGCCGAATCCGCTATCTGGTTAAACGCTTGGAAGAGTTGAAGATTGTTGACTACTCACCGCAGCAGGAAGGAAAGGTGTTCTTCGGTGCTTGGGTCGAACTGGAAAATGACCAGGGCACTGTGGTGCGCTACCGGATTGTCGGCAAGGACGAGATAGACACCAAGAAAGGCTATATCACTATAGATTCCCCTATGGCCAGGGCCCTCATAGGTAAACAGGTTGACGATGAAGTTCAGGTGCAAACGCCATCAGGGGTCAAAGAGTGGTACATCAATGTGATCCAATACCAAGCGTTTGAAACAGAAACGCCAGAATAATCTCAATTTAACATTTTGTTATTGATAAAAATCCCTTGAAAAGGGTAGACTCCACCTGTTTGGCTCGAAGATGTGCAGGGAGATGCCTGCCGGGCCAGATTATTCAGCTTTCAACAAAGGAACAAGGAAGTGCAGACTCTCAGCAAATCCGATAAGAGTTATGGCGTAGCCGTGTGTCTTTCAGGCATTTTCGGCATCTTGGGCATACATCACTTTTACTGTGGCCGTATACTCCATGGCCTGTTCGATCTCGGTCTGGCAATAGTAGGTATTACGCTTATTTCAACCGACGAACCTACGTTGGTATTCACTGGAATAGCGGTGCTTGCAGTCGATATTATCCACACTGTGATAGTCACTTTTATGTTACTGGTGGGAAGCTACAAAGATGGGCAGGGTAAGCTGATCACTTACCCGGGACAAAAGTTAACTTAAGGACAAACAATGACAATCGAAAATGAGCAACTGAGCGACAAGGGTTTCGTTCCTACTCTGCTGCTGTGCTTCTTCCTGGGTGGCTTCGGCGTACACCGTTTTTACACCGGCAAAATCGGCACCGGTCTGCTGATGTTGGTGACTCTGGGTGGCCTGGGTATCTGGACTCTGATCGACTTCGTTCGTATCGCCATCGGTAGTTTCCGTGACTCCGAAGGCCGACTGATCAAGTCAGCCTGATCCCTGAATGCCAGTGGTGCAAGCCACTGGCATCCATACTCACTCCTGCGAAAGCACTCTTCCCTTACTTAGCATCTCTTCCGCTTCCTGGCGTTCTTGCTCCCTTTGTGCCTGGGTGGTACATCTTCTGATCGGCATTCTTGAACCCGTCACTGTGACTTTTTCACAGCGATAACCGTCACTGCGCTCCACATCTGCTTGAGCCTGCTGCGTTTCATTAGTACTGCTGCAAGCACCCAGACAAAGCACCATAACCGCCGCGGGAATACATCCTTTCATTAACTTTTTCCTGTAAAATTCTGCTGTCATTGCCAAACTACACAATTAATCGACAAGCAACAATTACGTTTCATTTGACCAACAATGACAAAGATACAAATTGGCGCGGCTTATTCGTTGCCAAAGCATCGACTATTTCGGCTATGGCGCGTTTTATCTGAATCTTGGCCCCAAAACCAAAGATCCATTTCTTAACATAAGTTGCGCGTCAAACCGGCATGGATACAAAGTGTCACATGGCAAAACTAAAATCCGCATGATGACAGTTTCACCCAAGAGGAATCTTATGACCCGCTTACTGATACTACTGCTGTGGCTGTTGCCTGTAGGCATAATGGCTGCACCATTTTCCGGTGAGTTGCTGATAGACAAGGCTTGTCCGCTGTTTCAATCGAAGAACAAGGGCACTAACCCCGGGCAGCTTTACAGCAGCCCAGGGCAGAGACTGGTGATAGTTGAGCGCCTCGGCCAAGACTCTCCCTCTTGGTTCAGGGTCAAGACCTCGGCGGTGCAATCACCACTGCGCTGGATTGCCGCCGATTGTGGCCAACTGCAAGCAGGCGCATTGCCTACTGAACCTCAAACCAAAAACGCCTGCAACCTGGCCGACAAATACGATAGCCATCTGCTGGCTCTGTCGTGGCAAAACGCCTTTTGCGAGTCAAGAGGTTCAAGTAAGGCCGAATGTCGCAGCCAGAGCGCCGATCGCTTCGATGCCAATCATTTCAGCTTGCACGGCTTATGGCCCAATAAGCGTTCCTGCGGTATCAGCTATGGCTATTGCGGCAAGGTCAAACACAAGCCCGATAACTTCTGCGATTATCCCGCCATTGAGTTGAGTGAAGCCTTATCCCAACGCCTGGGGCGCGTGATGCCCAGTCACGCCTATGGCAGCTGCCTGGAGCGGCACGAATGGTGGAAACACGGCAGCTGCCGGGATGAAAGTGCCGAAGCTTATTTCTCATTGGCACTCAGGCTAACGGCAGAGGTGAATCAGGCAACGCCCTTGCTTAATCTGCTGCAGCAAAATATCGGCACAAAAATAGCGACCGCTGCTTTGAGACAAGCGTTTCAGCAGAGCTTCGGCCCAGAGAGCGGCCACAAGCTGAGTCTTAAATGCCACCAGGGCATGCTGACCGAAATTCAACTCAGCCTTCCAGCCAAGATAGATAACAGCAACCTGAAGGCGCTGCTGGAGCAGGCGCCCAGAATTGCCCCAGGCAACTGTGGCAACTATATGCTCATCGATGCCGCCAACTGAGAGATTAGAGTGCCATTGTCAGGCGAATAATGCTGAATACAGCTCCCTGTGGGTCGTTGATCACCGCAAAGCGCCCCACATTGGGAATATCTGTTGGCGGCACACAAACCTTGCCGCCCAGTTCGGCCGCCCGACTGGCCATCACATCACAATCATCAACACTGAAATAGATCATCCAGTGGGGCGGCACATCGCCCCACTGCTCTGTCATTTCCAGCATGCCGCCAATGCCTTCATCACAACTCTCGCCATTGAGTAACCATTCTGTGTATTCAAAGTCGGCAGCGTTCTCACTGCGGCGCATCTGCCAGTTGAACACCTTGGGATAAAAAGTTTTGGCCAGTTCGGATTGCCGACAGGCGAGCTCTACCCAGCACAGAGTATTGGCTTCCCATTTACGTCCGGCACCAGGATGTTCGACACCTTGCCAAACCGAAAAATGGGCCCCTTCCGGGTCAGTAAACAGGGCCATTTTACCTGCGCTGCCAACTTCATGAGGGCCCATCAGAAGCTGGCCTCCGGCGGAGCTGACAGCTTCGATACACGCATTAATATCCTCCACCGCGAAATAAACCGCCCAGTGGCTGGGAACACCCTGCTGCTGCAATTCGGCGGGCAATTGATACATGGCACCTATATCCTCATGGGCCTGCTGCAACATGGTATAGGCGCCTTCCGGCATGGGGATATCTTCGGCCTGCCAACCAAAGAGTCGACAATAAAAGTGCTTGGCACTATTCCAGTCCTGCGTCCCCAACTCGACCCAGCAGGGTTCACCATGTCTGTATGCTGTAATCTTCATTACCGATTCCCTTTCAATGTGAAGCTGTGGAGGCTGACCAAGGTCGGTTCCGTTTAAGGTAAACGCTAACAGAAATTATACCAAGCTGTATAGAAAGTGTTCGGCGAGAGGAAAGGGTTAAGCCGTAAAGATGTAAAAAAAGCCGTAGTCTGTTAGTTGGCATAAGCTTCTCCCTGTCACTCCTCCCTGAGCGACGCAGTGTGCCAACTAACAGACTACGGCGGAACAATGAGACTCGATATCTCGTGCGTAAAAAGGATGCAAAAGGGGAATGGACCAAGCCCACTTTGCAGACTCGATACTAAAGAAAGCCCCCTAGGGGGCCTATCAGACAAATCCCAAGGGGGCTTGGATTTATTCCCAACGAAGGGAGACTTTTTGGTGTCACGCCTTATCGGCGGGCTGTTCGCTTACGGCCCCGCACCCGGCTGCGCCACATCCAAAAACCGGACAGCGCCATCAAGCAGGGCAAGAAACCCAACAGACACCAAAGAATTCGGGTTGTCAGGCCACCAAAAGTGCCGTAGTGCAATGGTCTGAAACTATCGACAAACTGGTATAGCGTCCCGGCAGTACGGACATCAAAACTGCTGCTGAGCTTGCCGGTCTGATCGTCGAAACTGATGATGGAACCAAAACGGCTGCGCAGTGGCCCCTTGTTATTTTGATGACCAAAGAAGTGCACTCCCGGATAACTGGGGTCGGGTAAGCGTACATAGGTAGCGACAAACCCGGGCAACGCTTCTTGGGTGGCGGCCAGCATGGCATCAAAATCCAACTCTGCATTGTAGTAGCGCTTGGTCAGCACAAACTGGCTGTCGTCGTGGCCTCCGAACTCTTCATCAATGAAGTGATCTATGTTCCACCAGGCTCCGGTAAACCCCAGAATAAGGAAAACCGGCACACCGAGAATTCCCAACATTTTGTGGCCATCACTGAGCAGCAGGCGTAAGCCGCGGCCAAACCTCAGGGTAAACAGAGTGCGCCAAAAATGGCGATGCAGAACTATGCCGCTGAGCCCAAGCAGGATCAGCAGCACCGACACCAGTGCCGACAAGAGTAATCCCGCATGATCCAGCAGCAAGGTATAGTGCAGTTCAAGCAGCCAGTCGGTCAGCATATGTGTCATGGACATGGGCGGGCTGAGCAGTTGCCCCGTGGCGGGATCCAACCACAGCTTTTGCCACTCATAGCTGCCCATCTTGGCAACATAGAGACTATCGGCTTCCCCATTGGCGGCAAACTCCCAACCGAGTATTTCATGCTCAGGCAGAGCCTGATCCGCATGCTTCAGCAGTTGTCCGAAGCCCAGCCGGGAATCGGCGCTGGCCAGCACCTGTTCAGGGCTAAGCCAGGCATCCAATTCGGCCTTGAACACCAATAGGCTGCCACTGAGCGCTATGATAAACAGCGGCACAGCGACAATCAGCCCCAGCAGCCCATGCCATTTCCACAGGAATCTACGCATAACAGCAGGACTTCCTTACCAGTGAACACTCAGACTGAGCTTGAACTGACGCCCCTCGCCAGGCATAACCCGCAATAAGCTGTCAGAGCCGGAATAGTAATCTTCGTCCAGCAGATTGGTGACGATGAACTTGAGATCATAATCATCCCAGCTGTAGCCCAGATTGAGATCCACCAGAGTGTAAGCCGGCAGGAAGAAATCATCACCACTGTTCAATACCGACTGGGCGTTGCCCTGCTGCTTACCGTAGTGATTCACCCCGGCCGCCATACTCATGCCGGAAAGCACACCCTCATCTATGTTGTATTTGAGCCAGCCGCCCAAGGCATAACGGGGCACATTGGCAACCCAGTTGTCGTATTCGGCGTCCACCGCATGGGTATAAGCCGCATGACCGATAAACTGCAGCGAGTCGCTGACCAACCACTGCATGTCCAGTTCAGCCCCTTTACTGTTGAGTTCTCCGGAAGCTAGATAGGTAAAGTTACCACCTACGTCCACATTGGCGATGGCGATATTTTTCTTGGTCAGATCATAGAGTGACAAGGTAGCATTGAGATCGCCATCGAGCGCCTTGGCCTTGAGGCCAACTTCCCACTGACTGCCCTCTTCCGGATCCAGCACTTTGCCATTGGTATCGACATAGGACTGAGGCGTGAAGGCTTCCGAGTAGCTGGCGAAGGCAACCCAATCGTCGTTGAAGGCGTAACTCAGTCCAGCTCGTGGACTGAGCTTATTCTCATATTCATCCACAGATGCTTGCTTGTATCTGTCGACCCTGGCCCCCAGCGTCATGCTCCAGTGGTCACCCCAGTCGATTTGATCCTGGAAATAGAAGCCGAAGATACGGTTTTCCACTTCTGATTCAGGGCCAAAGTTATTGAGTTCCTGATCCGGGAATACGCTGTAATCCGGATTATAGAGATTGATCACCGGGTACTGGCTGCCGAGGGCGCTGCGGGTCTTGAGATCCGACAGGAAAATATCCAACCCTGTGGTAAAGGTATGCTCTGTATCCCCGAGATAGAAACTGCCATTAAAGCCACTGTCTATTGCCCATGTCTGCCACTGGGTTTGATAGCTGAACTTGTACAGTGTCATGTCACCGCTGGTTGCATCATAGCTGCTGGGATAATAGAGGTTATTCCAGTCGCTGGAGGCATCCTGATACCTGAGGTTCTGACGAAAACTGATGTTATCCGTCAGTTGATAGCGAAACTCATAGCCTATTCGGTAGGTTTCATCCTCTATGGTGCCGGGATCCTTGATATTACCGTAGAAGAGTTCTGAAGGCAGTTGCCCAAGCTCGGATGGCAACACTGTCCCCTGGGCAGGTAGTGGCATTCCGGGTTGATTGCTGTCCTTGGTGTAGCTGGTCAACAGGGTCAACATGGCTTTGTCACTCAGCTCGAAAGTGACGGATGGTGCAATAAAGACTCTATCCTGGCCATCGACATAATCCGTCTCATTGGCACCTTCCCGGTAGGTCAGCCCCAAACGACCATAGATATTGCCTTCTTCATTCAGCACTTGGTTGAGATCGGCATTCACTTCACGATAGTCGTTGCTGCCAAGGCGTAAATCCAGATTGCCAAAGTCGCTACCGGTTGGCCTCTTGGTGACCAGGTTCACCATACCGGCTATGGCTCCAGAACCATAGAGGGTGGACGACGGGCCCTTCATCACTTCCAGAGTTTCCAGGTTGGATTGCTCGACGTTGGCCCCCAAGCCGTTATCATTCAGCCTGAGACCATCCAGATAGATCTCTTTCGAAGCATCGAAGCCGCGGATCCGGAAATAGTCATATCCCTTGTAATAACCACCAGGTTGCACCCCGGCAACGTTCTTAAGCGAATCCTGCAGTAACACGGCGCCCTGCTCGTCGAGGAAATTCTTCGACAATATCTGAATATTCTGCGGTGCCTTGAGCAGATTGAAATCACCCTTGGTAGTGGATGGGGAGGTGGCCTTTGTGGTCACGATAATCCTTTCGATACTGGTATCGGCGGCTTCCTCTGCACTCACTGCACTTGCCGACATCAGTGCCACAGTCAGCCCCGAGAGTATCGGTAAGCTGGATCTGGACATGGATTGAGATTTCCTTGGTTGAATGAATCAGCGCACGATACTAACACCAATGATAACGATTTGCGTTAACTTTAATGAGACAAACGTCAGTTAAGTGTAAAGTCGCCAAAAGGCTCACAAAGATACAAAAAGTAACAAAGGTAATCACAAGAAGGATGGGCGATTTTGGAGCGGGTGATGGGAATCGAACCCACGTATGCAGCTTGGGAAGCTGCCGTTCTACCATTGAACTACACCCGCACGAAATACTCGGCGTGGACGGTATAAATTACTGACTTTTATAGTCTTGTCAAGGTGGGGCTCTCTCATTCCCTTGAAAAAGAGAGCCGCTCCTCACTTCAGGAATACTTGGGTAACATGCCGGCCATGGCCAACAGATGACAGGCGGCCGTCAGCACCCCAAACAGCACTACTATGGCTATCAAAGGCGTACCACCCGGTACGCGAAAACCCGGGTTATCGGCAAACCGTTGCCTCGAGCGCCAAGCCATCAAGGCCGGCACTATTACAGCCCAAACCGTGGCCGCCAAGGCAGCGAAGCCAATGGCTACCAGGAAGCCATCTGGAAACAGCATACCTAGCAGAGTCGGAGGCAGAAAAGTCACCAGGGCGGTCTTGACCCTGCCGCTGCGACTGTCGTCAAAACCAAACAGATCTGCCAGATAGTCAAACAAACCCAAGGTTACCCCAAGGAATGAAGACGCCACGGCCAGATTGGCAAACAGGGTGAGCATGGTGTTGAGCAGCGAGTTATCCATCACCTTGGACAAGGCGCCGACCAATACCCCCATATTGCCGCCCTGGGCAATAATGGCGCCGAATTCACCGCGGGAAATATTACCCATGGTTGCCACCAGCCAACACAGGTAGATAGCCAAGGCGATAAAGGTACCAACAAAAATCGCCTTGATTATGGTGCCCGGCTGTTTGCCGTAATATTTCACCAAAGACGGCACATTGCCGTGGTAACCAAAACTGGCCAGGCCGAAAGGAATGGCCGCCCACAGATATGAGCCATAGCTGCTCTCGCCATTAGGTAGCAGTAGCTTACTGGTATCAACGCCGATCAACAGATTGCCTATCGCCAGAAAGAAGCTGATGATCATCCCTCCCAACATTATGGTGGTGATCCGATCCACGGCCTTGGTGCTGATAAGCACCACCAGCGCCAGCACCAGGGCAAACACCAAGGCGGCAAAACTCTGCGGCAGGCTGATATCCATACCTTCCAGGCTATGATTGACTATGGAGCCGCCGCCACTGATATAGGCGTAAGTGAGAATATAGAGCACGAAGGTTATCGAAGCGCCGTTAAGCACCCGCCAAAACTGCCCCAGGGTCTCCTTGGTGAGGGTGTCAAAGCTGGCGCCAGGCTCAAAATGCAGGTTGGTTTCCAGCAGCAGCAGCCCGGACATGAACATGCAGAACCACACCCCCAGCAGCATAAGCACAGAGTAGCCAAACCACATGCCGGCGCCTTCTACCGGCAGGGAAAACATCCCGGCACCGACTGTGGTCCCGGCGATGATCATGGCGCCGCCCAGCAAAGACGCCTTGGCAGGCGCCGCATTCATATGATTGGCCATCAGGCCTCCTGTTCGGCGGCGACGCTGTCGACTATGGTTTGCTTGACCTGTGGACGCAGCAGCTGGTTGGCATAATCCCGGGTTCGCTCTATATCATGGCGGGTATCTTCCTTGGTGAGATACCCCAGCTCTTTGAGCTTGATACTCAAGATGCCGTAGAGTTTCTTGTCGTAAAACTCGGGGGCTGTAATCCCATGCAGCGCGCCCAGACGACTGGCCAATTTATGGCTTTCGCGCTCCAAATCGCCACGCTCAATACCTGGGTGAGCGGCCAGCAAGTTAAGGATGATGGCGTAGCGCTGCAGGGTTTCGCTCATGGTTTCAGCCAGCAGCGCCAGCGGATTTATCCCGGCTTCCAGCACCCGGAAACCATCGGCTTCTTCGGCGACCAAACCTTTGGCAATGAAACGATCCAGCAGCTGATCGGCATAAGCACTGACATCGGCCTTACCCATAAACAGCTCGGCCTGCAGCAGAGGGTAGAAATCCTCAAGCACCGCCTGCATCTGAGCTCGGCTGCACTGCTCCAGGCGCACCAGGCAGCTGGCCAGCAAAGAAGGCACCATAAACAGGTGAATGATGTTGTTGCGATAGTAAGTCATGGTTACCGCGATCGACTCGTCGATTGAGATGATATCGCCCAGTTCATCTTCCTGAACCGTGAACTTATTCAGCTCCAGACCTTGTTGCAGCAACTGCTTACCGTCGCCCTCAGCGACAGAAGTATACTGGGTATATGGCACTTCCTTGAGCAGATCCAGATACAAGTCCAACTGACGTTCCAACTGGCTTCGCTCCAGCGCATTCTGCTCTGATGACAAGAGTACCAGGCTGGTAAGAGTCACGGCGCTGGCTGCTGCGGCATCGTTGATATGAGTCATCACCCTATTGGCCAGAGTATTAACCGCCGGGGTCAGCCAGCTGGGTTTCTGCTCGGGATCGGCCGCCACTTCTTCGCGCCAGTTGGGCGCCGCTTCACTGAGGAAATTCTGCAGCGTCACAGGCTCACCAAAGTTCACATAACCCTGACCGAAATTGCCCAGCTTACGCAAGGCGCCAACCACCTGCCAAACAGATTCTTTCTGCTTCTTCTTGCCGCTGAGTTCTTTGTGGTAAGTGGCCACTTCCATGACATGGTCGTAGCCCAGGTACACGGGCACCAGAGTCACCGGCCGTTCAATGCCTCGCAGCACAGAGTTGACTGTCATCGCCAGCATTCCTGTCTTGGGTGACAACAGCCGCCCGGTACGGGAGCGGCCACCTTCGGTGAAGTATTCAACCGAATAGCCTTTGGCAAACAGCTGATCCAGATACTCGCGGAACACAGCGGTATAGAGCTTGTTACCGTTGAAGCTGCGGCGGATGAAGAAAGCACCACCACGGCGGAACATGGGCCCGGCGGGCCAGAAGTTCAAGTTGATACCGGCGGCTATGTGGGGCGGAACCATACCCTGAAAATAGAGAATATAGGAGAGCAGCAGGTAATCCATATGACTGCGGTGGCAAGGCACATAAACTATCTCATGGCCATCGTGGTGCAGCTGGCGTATCTGCTCGGCGCCCTTGATGTTGATCCCCTTGTAGAGCTTGTTCCACAACCAGGTGAGGATCCGCTCGGCAATACGCACCAGGCTGTCTGAATAGTGGGCGGCAATCTCATCGAGATATTCTTCCGCCATCTCCCGGGCTCTGGCCTCGGGGATCTTCTTGGCAGCGGCCTCTTCTTTAATCGCCTTTTTCAGCGTTTCCGAGCGCAGCAACTCATTGAACAGAGCCTGACGGTTGGGCAGCACGGGTCCTGTCATCACCTTGCGTTGCCGGCGGAAATGTACCCTGGCCACCCGTGACAACTTATGGGCAATAGCCTTGTCGGTCCCATGTTCATCGGCCATCAGCCGCAACGACACGGCATTGGAAAACTGCACAAAGTTGTCGCGCCCCAGAAACAGGATCATCAGAAACTTGCGCAGCCAAGTGGGATTTTCCCGCTCAAATACGGCGGCACGCATGCTGTCATCTTCCTTACCAGGAGTGCGGCCCCAATAGAGGCTCACTGGCACCAATTGAATATCCAGTTGTGGATTGGCCTGATGCAGGTTCAGCAGAGAAGTGAAACAGCTGAGAAATGGCTTGTTGCTCTTGCGCTTGCCGAATAGGGGCTTGGCTCCTTCCAGGCAGACGACTCGGGGAACGGTAATATCATCAACCTTGAGTGCCTCATAAGGACAAGGCAAACCAAACTTACGGGTGACTTCCGCCAATGCCGCAATATCACTGACAGATTCCGTCTTCATTACATAGGCCATCGGCTTGGCCGGATCCAGGTTCAAATCGGCGAAAGGATCCTGAGGCACCACAGTGGTATGCACCAGCTTGCTTTGGAGCCAGCGAAGAGATTTAAACCAGAATGAATCTTGTTTGGACATTTTTTTCAGTGTCTGAGCCACAATCAATAGCCCAATAGAATACCAGAATTTCCTGAACCTTAGCTAGGGAAGGTGCGAACCGGCCCCGGCAGCTTCTCTGGCCAATGCCTTGAACTCCCCATGCTGCATGGGCCAAGCCGTTAAAACCAAAGCACCGAATGGCTTACTTAGCCACTCCCTAAAAGTTTCAATTTTGGTTAATACTTGCACTGATAAAAATACTGTATATACTGACAGGTACTGTATGAAAAAACAGGAATTACCATGAGACCACTGACACCGCGCCAGGCACAGATTCTGGAACTGATTAAACGCAATATAGCCGACACCGGCATGCCGCCAACCCGGGCCGAAATTGCTACCCGGCTGGGCTTCAAGAGCGCCAATGCCGCCGAGGAACACCTCAAGGCATTGGCCAAGAAAGGCTGTATTGAGATCATGCCAGGCACCTCTCGTGGTATTCGCCTGCCTCATGATGAACAAGCGGAGTCAGAAACAGGCTTGCCCTTGATTGGTCAGGTTGCCGCCGGTGAACCCATACTGGCACAGGAACACGTTGAGCAGTATTACCAGGTCGACCCTGGCATGTTCCACCCCAATGCCGACTTTCTGCTGCGGGTACGCGGCGACAGCATGAAGAACATAGGTATTCTCGAAGGTGATCTCCTGGCGGTTCACAAGGTACAGGAAGCCCGTAACGGTCAAGTCGTGGTGGCCAGGGTTGAAGACGATGTAACTGTGAAACGCTTTGAAAAGAAAGGTAATGTGGTTTATCTACATGCCGAGAACGAGGCTTACTCCCCAATCAAAGTCGACCTGACTTTCCAGCCATTGACCATTGAAGGACTGGCGGTAGGGATAATACGCAATGGAGACTGGCTATGAGCATAATGACTGGCAACGCCCCAAGACACCCAGGCCTGTGGACAGACACCGGTATTGCCGGCAATCAGCCTTGGCAACATACCGGTATCTCCAGCTTGGCCAGCCATAGCCAGGGACGTCAGGAATTATTGCGCCTCTGCCCTCAATTGGCGCAATTGAGTCAACAGGGACGCTGGATAGTCTTGATTAACGCCCCGGCCAGCATAGGTTACAAAGAAACCTTAGCAAGGGCCGGTGTCAGAATGGATAGAGTACTCTTGGTGCGCACCAAGGATGAAGTAGAAGCCTTGTGGGCAACGGAAAGAGCCCTGACCAACGGCACCTCCAGTGCAGTGATCAGTTGGATAGACAGCCTGGATGCCCGTGATAACCGCCGATTGCAGCTGGTCGCCCGTAACGCCAGAGCCATGGGCATAGTGTTGGAAACGGGACAGCAGGCGAAAGAGGTGGATAACCACCTCAACGAACTTACCCACTCCATCCATTGATTGTGTTTAAAGGCCATCCCTGGGATGGCCTTTTTTCTGTGCCTTTTTGGTGCAATGCCTTCCCCTGTCAATCGGCGGCAAACCGCGCAGCTCTGCTACTCACACAGAATTCACCTCTGGATTAACAGACGCTTTTTTTTCATATAGTTAGAAAACATCGTGATCTTGATCAATATTTAATCTACAAGTAATGTAAGAACAACGATTGTGTTATCTCCATGCAATTCGTCGTAGGTTGACCGCCCCATTTCGGTTCATAACGAGTGGTGCCGTCGCCGGAAATGCTGAGTATATTCAGCGGTAAGTGCAACAGTGGTCACCACCTGTATACCTAGAGCTAAGTGAAACCGCCGCCGCACTTTGAAGTCATCGTTGCTTTTTTGGGAACTGAAGAGTTTGCATAGAGCAAAGACTTACTGTGTGACTCTTCTTTGTAGTTGCGAATGCAATTGACAGAGGAGATGTCTTGTGAAGCAATGGCTGTGTGTTTTGCTGACCTTGTTGTGCGTCAGCTTGTTGTCTCCAGGCGCTCAGGCAGATATGCCCTTGAATATGACTCAAGGGGTAACTGAGATCAGTGGCAAGGTGTATCACCTGCACATGATCATTCTTTATATCTGTTGCGCCATAGGTTTGGTCGTATTCGGCGTGATGATCTACGCCATGATCAACCATAGGAAGTCCAAAGGGGCAGTCGCGTCCCAATTCCATGAAAGTACCAAGGTAGAAATTGCCTGGACGCTTATCCCCTTTTTAATCCTGATCCTGATGGCAATCCCCGCAACCAAAACGCTGATTGCCATGGAAGATCCCAGTGATGCCGACCTGACGGTCAAGATCACCGGCTCGCAATGGAAATGGCACTACAGCTATTTCGGCGAAGACATCGACTTCTTCAGCATATTGGCAACGCCGAGATCCCAGATAGAAGGCCAGGAAGCCAAGGGCGAGCACTACTTACTTGAAGTCGACAAGCCTTTGGTATTGCCCATCAATCGCAAAGTCCGATTCCTGATGACCTCAGATGATGTGATCCACTCCTGGTGGGTGCCCGCCTTTGCCGTCAAAAAAGACGCCAATCCCGGTTTTATTAACGAAGCCTGGACCCGGGTGGACAAACCGGGGATCTACCGCGGCCAATGTGCCGAGCTTTGCGGTAAAGACCACGGCTTTATGCCGATTGTGGTGAAGGTACTGGCAGAAGATGAGTTTGACGCCTGGATGGCGGAACAGAAACAAGCCGCGGCTACGGCCGCCGAAGAAGCTCAGGCGGCCCTCAGTGAGACCATGAGCCATGATGAGGCCATGGCGCTTGGCGAACAGATCTATATGGCGCGTTGCGCCGCCTGTCATCAGCCCAACGGCGCCGGACTTCAAGGGGTGTTCCCGGCGCTCAAGGGCAGTGCTATTGCCATAGGCCCAATCGCTGCCCATCTGGACATAGTGATCCATGGCAAGACAGGCACCGCCATGCAGGCCTTCGGCAAACAGATAACCGCCAAGGAACTGGCTGCTGTGGTGACCTATGAGCGTAATGCCTGGGGCAATAATACAGGCGACACTGTGCAAGCCGCCGACGTCAATAACCACGGGCAGTAGGGGGAGAAGATGAACTCATTCAGTCAAGATGCCGAAGCCGGCGTTCAGGAAATCGCTGAACAGGAACACCAGCATCATCACGCCCCCAAGGGGATCATGCGCTGGTTGCTGACCACCAACCATAAAGACATAGGCACACTCTATCTCTGGTTCAGCTTCATCATGTTCCTGATAGGGGGCGCCATGGCCATGGTGATCCGTGCTGAATTATTCCAGCCCGGATTGCAACTGGTCGAGCCCAACTTCTTTAACCAAATGACCACAGTTCATGGCCTTATCATGGTTTTTGGCGCCGTGATGCCGGCCTTTACCGGTCTGGCCAACTGGTTGATCCCCATGATGATAGGTGCGCCGGATATGGCGCTGCCGCGGATGAACAACTGGAGCTTCTGGATTTTGCCCTTCGCCTTCTTAATCCTGCTTAGCTCATTGTTTATGGAAGGTGGCGGCCCCAATTTTGGCTGGACCTTCTATGCCCCATTGTCGACCACTTATAGTGCCGACAGCACAGCCTTGTTTGTTTTTTCAATACATATCATGGGGATAAGCTCAATCATGGGAGCGATCAACGTGATAGTCACCATAGTGAATCTGCGCGCACCTGGCATGAACTGGATGAAGCTGCCCCTGTTCGTCTGGACCTGGCTTATCACCGCATTCCTTCTGATAGCCGTTATGCCGGTATTGGCTGGTGCCGTGACCATGGTACTCACAGACAAATTCTTCGGCACCAGCTTCTTCGATGCCGCCGGCGGCGGAGATCCTGTGATGTTCCAGCATATTTTCTGGTTCTTCGGCCACCCCGAGGTGTACATAATGATCTTGCCGTCATTCGGCATCATCTCGGCCATCATTCCGGCATTCAGTCGCAAACCTTTGTTTGGCTACGCCTCAATGGTCTACGCCACCGCCAGCATCGCAATCCTCTCCTTCCTGGTGTGGGCACACCACATGTTCACCACAGGTATGCCTGTCTTTGCCGAACTCTTCTTTATGTACTGCACCATGCTGATTGCCGTGCCAACCGGGGTCAAGGTATTCAACTGGGTTGCCACCATGTGGCGGGGATCCATCAGCTTTGAAGCCCCTATGATGTTCGCCTGTGCCTTTATTATTCTCTTCACCATAGGCGGCTTCTCCGGCCTGATGTTGGCAATCACCCCAGCCGACTTCCAATACCATGACACTTACTTTGTGGTTGCCCATTTTCATTATGTGCTGGTCACCGGCGCCATCTTCTCCATCATGGCCGCCGCCTATTACTGGCTACCCAAGTGGACCGGGCATATGTACAGCGAGACCTTGGCCAAGTGGCATTTCTGGTGCTCGGTCATTTCGGTCAATGTGTTGTTCTTCCCGATGCATTTCCTCGGGCTGGCCGGTATGCCCAGACGCATCCCCGACTACTCGGTGCAGTTTGCCGATGTCAATCAGATTGTCTCCATTGGCGGTTTTGCCTTTGGCCTGTCACAGCTGATATTTCTGGTACTGGTGATCAAGTGTATTCGTGGTGGCGCCCAGGCTCCGGCCAAACCTTGGGAAGGAGCCCAGGGGCTTGAGTGGACACTCCCAAGTCCGGCGCCTTATCACACCTTCAGCACTCCGCCGGAGATTAAGTGATATGACAGACTCCCGCCCCGACAACCGTAAACTGGTACACCTGCTGCTACTTGGCGCCGTAGCCATGTTCGGCTTCGGCTTTGCCCTGGTGCCGCTCTATGATGTGCTTTGTCAGCAGTTGGGGATCAATGGCAAGACCAACACCAGCGCCGCCACTTATAGTGCCCAAGTGGATAACAGCCGCTTGGTCACTGTGGAGTTTATCTCTCAGGTGGCCAAGGGAATGCCGTGGGAATTCAAGCCGGAAGTGACCCGTATCAAGGTGCATCCCGGCCAGTTGACCCATACCCGCTTTCTGGCCCGCAACCTGTCACACCAATACAAGATAGGTCAGGCGATCCCTTCCGTTTCACCGGGACAAGGCGCCGCCTACTTCAATAAAACCGAGTGCTTCTGTTTCAATCAGCAGCCGCTGGCTGCCGATGCCAGTGCCGAGCTGCCGCTGGTGTTTTACGTGGATCCGGACCTGCCGGACTCCATCAGCACTCTGACCCTCTCTTACACCCTCTATGACATCACGGATAGACAGATATCCGATGCCCTGGAGCAAGGAGCAGCGAAATGACCAGTAAACATGAACACTATTATGTTCCGGCTCAAAGCGCCTGGCCGATTGTCGGCGCATTGGGGCTTTTCCTTATCGCCTATGGTGCCGGTACTTATGTATCCCAGCTCAAGTCTGACGGTGGCCATGGCAGTTATGTACTGCTGGCAGGGATTGCCGTCATTCTGTTCATGCTGATTGGCTGGTTCAGAAACGTGATCCATGAATCCATGAGTGGTCTCTATTCGCCACAGATGGACAGGTCATTTCGTCAGGGAATGAGTTGGTTCATCTTCTCTGAGGTGATGTTCTTTGCGGCCTTTTTCGGCGCCCTCTTCTATGCCCGTATGGTGGCCGTGCCTTGGTTGGGTGGCGCATCCAACAATGCCATGACCAACGAAGTGCTCTGGCCTGGATTCAGCGCAGGCTGGCCCTTACTGAAAACCCCGAACGGCACTGAAACCCAAGCCATGGGTTGGAATGGTTTACCTCTTTTCAATACCATTATTCTGCTCACCTCCTCTATTACCCTGCACTTTGCCCACCTGGGGTTAGAGAAAGGCAAACGCACCGCCTTAACCCTCTGGCTTGGACTCACCATCTTGCTGGGACTGGCCTTTCTAATCTTGCAGGGAGAGGAATATGTCCATGCCTACACTGAGCTGGGGCTGACGCTGCAGTCCGGTGTCTATGGCAACACCTTCTTCCTGTTGACAGGTTTCCACGGTATGCATGTGACTCTGGGCACGCTATTCCTGTTGGTGCTGTTTTTCAGGGTTTTAAAGGGGCACTTCAGCGCTGAGCGTCACTTTGCCTTTCAGGCCGGCAGCTGGTATTGGCACTTTGTCGACGTGGTGTGGCTATGCCTGTTTGTTTTTGTGTACGTGCTTTAGTAAGGCCGGGGATTGGGGGAAATAATCCCCAGCGCCAATGCCAGCAGCAACAAAATAACCACCAGCGCCGAAAAAAGCACCCGGCGGCCAAGAAAACGGCTCATGGGAACAGATGAATCGCCGCGCACCATGATCCACAGGGCTCGACCAAGGTTGAAAATGATGAACAGCAGTAGCAGTACCAATATGACTTTAAAGAAAAAACTGACTGACATTCACTCTCCCATCCCTTGGGGGCGTTACCTTGCACTGTTATTTACTTTGGGGCTGTTTCTACTCATGGTCAAGCTGGGATTCTGGCAACTGCAGCGCGCTGAAGAAAAGCAACTATTGGCTCAGGAGATTGCTGCCAAAGCAGATGCGGGGCCAAGCAGTTTTTCAGCTCTGCTGAGGCAAGACCCTGGCAGCCGGCTCACAGGGCAGAAACTGCAGCTGAGTGCCAATGTATTGAGCGGTAAGCAATTGCTGCTGGACAACCAGGTGTACCAAGGACGAGTGGGCTACCTGTTGCTGCAACCTCTGCAAGTTGAGCCGGAGCAACCCTGGTTATTGCTGGAGCTGGGGTTTATCCCAGCTCCAGAAAAACGCAGTGAACTGCCAGAGATATTGCCATTACCGCCACACCTCACCCTCGAAGGCCGATTGTGGCAAAAGGGCAGTAACCCACTGAGCCAGGAGCTCTTGGCCGAAGCCGGTTGGCCCAAGCGAATACAGAATCTCAACTGGCCGCAGCTCGAACACTTGCTTGGGCACAAACTGATTCCGGCCGTGTTGCAGCCGGTTCAGCTGGAAGGTGTGGACTTGCCAAGACCCTGGCAGCCATTGCCCATGCCGGCTGAAAAACACTTGGGTTATGCCCTGCAGTGGTTTTCCATGGCTGCCGCCCTGTTGTTACTGCTTGTCTGGTGGCGCTGGAAACTGAATCGACACTAACCATAGGGCGAGCTGAATTCAGAACGCCCAATTACAGCAAGAGGAGCCAGGATGAACTCCCGAACCCAAAGACCACTCTTGATACTACTGCTGGCCTTTGCCCTGCCTGTGATACTGGCAAAACTGGTACTGAGCTTCGAGCTATATCAAGGTGGGGCCACCAATAAGGGCCAGTTGCTGCCGACTAATCTGGGTTATCAGCAACTTGGACTCGACAACCCGCTTCCCGGCCGTTGGCAAGTCCTATACCTGATACCGTCCAACTGCGATGAACTATGCCAGGAACGACTCTACATATTGCAGCAGAGCCATACGGCGCTGGGCGCCGAGATGGACAGGGTCGACACCCTGATTTTCGTTAACCGGGAAAGCGACACGGAAGCTCCGCTAAACAACGACTTTCATCGAGTCACTCTGGATAAACCTCTGACCGCCGAGAATCCATTACAGCAGCAGATGTTGGTGATAGTCGACCCTCTGGGCGCTTGGGTGTTGGCCTATCCGGGGGTAGTGGATCACCAGAGCCAACTCCTACAGGGCAAGGCCTTGGTCAGCGACCTGCGCAAGCTGTTGAAACTCTCGAGGGTGGGCTGATGAAACTGAACTTGCTACTGAAGATGACCCTCATCTGCACTCTGACGGTAATCCTGTTGGGCGCCTACACCCGGCTGTCGGATGCCGGCCTTGGCTGCCCCGACTGGCCCGGTTGCTATGGCCATATCAAGGTGCCTTCTCAGGCCCATGAATTGGCTCATGTCGAACGCCACTTTCCGGGACAAGAAATAGAACCCAAGAAAGCCTGGCTGGAGATGATCCACAGATATGTGGCCGGCTCGCTGGGGATTCTGGTATTACTTATTTTGATCCAGAGTTGGCGTGGCAACACAACCCCGAAGAAGCTGCCGGGACTGATCGCTGCCCTGATCGTATTTCAAGCGCTGCTGGGAATGTGGACTGTGACCATGAAACTGATGCCCGTCGTGGTCATGTCTCACCTGCTCGGGGGATTCACCCTGTTTTCGCTGTTGCTGCTGCTGTATCTCAGGCTCCGGCCGCTGCAAATCCCGGATGGCGATCCCAAAGCCCGCACCTTGGCGCCTTTGGCCATGGTGGCGCTGGCCATTGTGGTACTGCAAATTATGCTTGGCGGCTGGACCTCCTCCAACTACGCCGCCCTGGCCTGCACAGAGTTGCCTATCTGCGAAGGTGACTGGAGCAGCAACCTACGTCTGGCAGATGCCTTCTCTCCTTTTCAGGGTCAGCATCCCAGCTTTGAGTTCGGCGTATTGGATTATCACACCCGGATGACCATACATATTGCCCACCGAATAGGTGCCCTGCTGACCGCGATAGTGGTACTTACCCTGGCATTCATGCTCTGGCGCAGAGCCGACTCGAGCATGCTGAAACGCTCGGCTCTGGGACTCACCTTAGTGCTGGGATTACAGCTGTCATTGGGCCTGGCCAACGTATTGCTGCATCTGCCGCTGCCGGTGGCGGTTGCCCATAACGGCGGCGCAGCCCTGCTGCTGCTGACTTTGGTATTCATCAACTATGCGCTTTGGCGTAAAGCCTGAAGAGGGACTGTTTATGGCCAAACTACTCTCCATAGCCCAGGATGCGACCCGCACAGAGATCTCCTGGCGCGATTACCTGGAAATGACCAAGCCCAAGGTGGTGGCGCTGATGCTGCTCACCGTCCTGGTGGGCATGTGCCTGGCGTTGCCCGGTGCCGTCCCCCTACAGCCCTTGCTTGCCGGGCTAATGGGAATTGCCATGATGGCGGGCTCGGCGGCCGCCTTGAATCACCTTATCGATCGACGCATTGATGGCCTGATGGCCCGCACTTATAACCGCCCCTTACCCAAGGGACGAGTGAGCGTGAGCCGAGCCTTGAGCTTTGCCGTCTTGCTTGGATTGGCGGGCTTTACCCTACTCTATTGGCTGGTGAATCCACTCACCGCCTGGTTGACCTGTGCCAGCCTGATTGGCTACGCCCTTATCTATACCGCCTATTTAAAGCGGGCAACCCCCCAAAATATCGTGATAGGTGGCCTTGCCGGTGCCATGCCGCCACTGCTGGGTTGGACGGCGGTAACCAATGACTTTCACGGCCACGCCTGGCTGTTGGTGATCATTATTTTCACCTGGACTCCACCTCATTTCTGGGCCTTGGCCATTCACCGTCAAAAAGAGTATGCCAAGGTGGATATCCCCATGCTGCCTGTGACTCACGGGGTGGAATTTACCAAGACCTGTATTCTGCTCTACACCCTACTGCTGGCCATCGCCTGCTTATTGCCGGTTTTGGTTGGCTTGAGTGGCCCCGTCTATCTGCTGGCTTCCACCATTCTCAGTTGCCTGTTTATCTACAAGGCCTGGCAACTCAAGTTTGCCGACCGCCCCGGGCTGGCGATGGCCGTGTTCCGTTTCTCCATCTATCAGCTAATGCTGCTGTTTATTGCCCTGCTTGTGGATCATTACCTCTGGAGTTGAATCATGAAGAAACGCATCTTGGTGGCGGGTATTTTGCTCATAGGTCTTGGCGGTTTGGCCAGTGTGCAGCTGTTTCACCGACCTTCGTCTCAGCCGCCGCAGGCACTACAAACCAGCTTTCAATATGAAACCCCAAGGCCTCTGCAACCTTTTGAGTTGCAGGACCAAAACGGTCATCAATTCGATAATGACAAGCTAAAACAGAAATGGAGTCTGATTTTCGCCGGTTACACCTCCTGCCCGGACGTATGTCCCACCACCCTTGGCAAACTCAGTGCCGTCTACCCGAAACTGGCACAAGTGGCACCAATACAGGTGATACTGCTCAGTGTCGACCCTGAGCGAGACAGCCAAAGCAAACTCAAGGATTACCTGGCCTTCTTTAATCCCGAGTTCATAGGTTTGCGGGCCGAGCACCCGGCATTACTGCCCTTCAGCCGCGATCTGGGCCTGGTGTATTCACTGGTCGGCGATGGCCCTGACTACCAAGTGGATCACAGCGCCTCTTTAATCCTGATCTCGCCCGACGGCCGCCGCTACGCCACCATCAAGCCCAGTTCACAGACACCCGGACAACTGCCGCAAATCCGCAACGATGAACTGCTGGCCGACTTTCGCACTCTGGTTACTCAGTATCAAGGGCCTCACTAACCCCCTAAAGAGCCTAGTCATTCATATACCATTTTTTCTTTTGAAAAGAGGCAGAAGTGAAATTTGCCGACTATCTTTTGTGTGTTGGGAAAACAGGGAAGCACTATGTCCATCGACACACTGGCACTGGGTTCAGAAATAAGCATTCGCAATATTCAGCCACTCTACCAAAAACTATTGGAGCTCTTGCATCGGGTCGATGAATTGATCCTGGATGCCGGTGAGTTGCACAAGGTGGATACTGCCGGCGCCCAGTTGCTGTACCTGTTTGCTCTGAGTTGCGACAAGCGAGGGTTGAAACTGTCATGGCAACAGGCTCAACCCGCCTTTATCGCTCAACTGACGCGCCTGGGTATCAGGATCCCGACACTCGATTCGGATTTTGAAAAGGAAACGCTCAATGAAGACAATCCTCGCAGTTGATGATTCAGCCTCCATGCGGCAAATGGTGAGCTTTACTCTCAAGACAGCAGGTTTCGACGTGACCGAAGCCAACAATGGCGAGGAAGCGTTGAAAGTAGCCCAAGGCAGAGAGTTTGACCTGGTGATATCGGACGTCAACATGCCAATTATGGATGGTATCGAGCTGATACGTAACTTGCGCGAGCTGCCCAACTACAAGTTTGTGCCCATGTTGATGCTGACCACAGAGTCGACCACAGACAAGAAGCAACAGGGACGAGCCGCCGGAGCCACCGGTTGGATAGTCAAACCCTTCAACCCGGATCAGCTGTTGGCCACGGTTCGCAAAGTATTGGGTTAGCCTCCGGCAAGGAGCGGATATATGGACATAGATCTGAGCCAATTCACCCAGGTGTTCTTTGAAGAAAGCCTCGAAGGCCTGGAGGTCATGGAATCTGAGCTGCTGAAACTGAACGTGCAGCAACCGGATCCGGAAACCATAAATACCATTTTTCGTGCCGCCCATTCGATTAAGGGAGGCAGCGCCACTTTTGGTTTCAACCAGGTCGCCGGATTCACCCACTTGCTGGAAACCCTGTTGGATGAAATCCGTGATGGCCGCCGGGAAATGACCGCCAATCATCAGGATATGTTGCTCTTGTCGGTGGATCTGCTGCGCAACATGCTGCAGGCCTTGATGGCAGGTCAAAGCTTTGAATCACCCCAGCAACAAGAGCTGGAAAACCGCTTCAATCAGGAGCTGTCCGCAGTTGCCGGGGTCGAAGATGCGCCGGATAACGCCAGCCAAAGCAATGAAAAGTCAGCAGCCAAAGTATCAGAAACCAAAGATTCTGAAACCAAAGAGTCTGAAACCAAAGATATTGGGCTCAGCTGGCAGATAGATTTCCATGCCGGCGCCGACATTCTCAGATGCGGCAACGACCCCATTTTGATGTTCAACGAACTCGCCGAGCTGGGTGAGCTAAAGGTCAGCCTGCCAGCGCAGGAACTGCCTGAGTTTGAAGACCTGGACCCCGAATCCTGCCGTCTGTATTGGCAGCTGCAACTCGACACAGAGGCGCCACTTGAGCGGATAAAAGAGGTGTTTGAGTGGGTCGAGGACGACTGTGAAATCCATTATCAGCAGTTACCCGCCAAGGCACAGCTTGTCGAAGGTGTCTCACCGCAGGAACAAGCCCCTATCTCGACTTCTGCCCCAGCCTCCCAAGAAACACAGGTCGCAGCCACCACAGCCAAAGTGGAGTCCGGCAAGGCTGTTGCCAAAACGGCGGAAACCAGTTCTATCCGGGTCAGCACCGACAAGATAGACATGCTGATCAATATGGTGGGTGAGCTGGTGATCACCCAGGCTATGCTGGGGCAGATAGGCCAACAGGAACGCATCGACGATAACGCTCTGCTGTCACTGCAACAGGGGTTGGAGCAATTGGCCAATCACACCCGGGATCTGCAGGAAAGCGTGATGCAGATCCGCATGCTGCCTATCAGCTTCGCCTTCAACCGTTTTCCCCGCTTGGTACGCGATATAGGTCAGCAGCTGGGCAAGAAGGTCGAGCTGATCCTCAAAGGCGAGGAGACAGAGCTGGACAAGACAGTGATGGAGAAAATTGTCGACCCCATGGTGCATCTGGTACGTAACTCCTTGGATCACGGCATTGAATCCCCTGCCGTGCGCAGTGCCAAGGGTAAACCGGAAACCGGCAGGATCACCCTCAACGCCTTCCATCAAGGCGGCAATATCGTCATAGAAATAACCGACGACGGCGCCGGATTGGATACCGGCAGAATTCTCGCCAAGGCCAGAGATAAAGGCTTGGTCGGCGCTGAAGAGGAACTCAGCACAGAGGCGATTCAGCAACTCATCTTTAAACCCGGCTTTTCTACCGCCGACAGCGTCTCCGACCTCTCTGGCCGGGGCGTGGGTATGGATGTGGTCAGACGCAACATTCAAGCACTCAGCGGCAGTGTAGAGCTGGCCTCGGTGCCCGGCAAGGGTAGCCGTTTTACCATTCGCTTGCCTTTGACCCTGGCCATTCTCGACGGCCAGTTGGTGAGGGTTGGCGAGCATACTTATGTGGTGCCGTTGGTCTCCATCTATGAGTCGCTGCAAGTGGAAAGCAGCAAGGTCAACAAGCTGTCTGAAGAGCACGAAGTGATCCGCCTGCGAGACGAGTACCTGCCGGTCATCCGCGTTTATCAGGAGTTCAATCACCAGGCTCAGGCCAAAGAGGTCAAAGAGGGGCTGGTGATGGTGGTGGACAACAACAACCAAAAAGTCGGCCTGCTGGTCGATGAGTTGCTGGCGCAGCAACAAGTGGTGATCAAGAGTCTGGAAGACAACTACGCCAAAGTGCCCGGGGTGTCCGGTGCCACCATTCTCGGTGACGGCCGGGTGGCGCTGATAGTGGATATTCCCGGACTCGTGACCATGTCTGGCCTCAATCAAACTCAGGAACATGCAGCCTAGAAGGGAAGCGCAATGACAGAATCCAACCCTGCAACATCGGCAGCTGCGGAAGATCAATCACAGCAATACCTCACCTTTATGATGGCTGATGAGGAATATGGCGTCGATATTCTCTCGGTGCAGGAGATCCGTGGCTGGGAAGCAACCACGGTTATTCCCAATGCGCCGCCCCATGTCAAAGGGGTGATCAATCTGCGCGGCACCATAGTCCCCATCATAGATCTGCGTCAAAGGTTCGGTATCAAGACCCTGGCATATGGCCCAACCACAGTAGTGATAGTGCTGAAAGTGCGCCTGGATAAACAGCACAAGGTGATGGGCATAGTGGTGGATGCCGTTTCCGATGTTTTCAGTATCACCCAGAGCGAGATCCGCAGTGCGCCCGATTTTGGCCAGGACACGGACATGCGTTTCATCCATGGGCTCACCTGTGTGGCCGATAAGATGGTCATACTATTGAATATCAATATGTTACTCGGTAATGAAGTGCTGCCGGATGCATCACAACTTTCCAGTTTGCTGCAGCAACTGGACTTGGAACAGCCTCAGGCTGCCAACCTTTAAGACATCAAGGAAAGAAGAATGGATGCCGCTAATGCCAACATAATCAACAGTAATCCCTGGAATCTGCTTGGCTTAATCACGGGCATCGCCGTAATGGCGCTCATGCTGCTAGGCCAGGATCCCAATATCATTATTATTCTGCAGGGCGTCACCCTGGTTTGCATACTGCTTGGGCTATTGCACTCACTCAAGCACAAAGGCACCCTGGATAGCGCCATCAACCAACTGCAGAGGTTGCTGAAAGACGGCACGCAGCAGTTTGCCGAGCTTGATCTGCCGGGCTGGAAGCCACTGCTGGACGAGCTCAACCGTTGGCGTCAGAGCCAGCAACAGCAGCAAGCCATTCTCAAGGCGCTGGATATCTGCCAGGCCAATGTGATGGTGGCCAATCCGGCCGGTGACATTCTCTACTTCAACCACTCGCTGCAACAAACCATGCAGGACGCCGAGGCCGACATTCAAGAGGTATTGCCCAAATTCCAGGCCGACAAGCTGCAGGGCGCCAATATGGATGTTTTCCACCGCAACCCTGAGCATCAAAGGAAATTGATCGCCGGCTTGGAGCAGGTTTACTCGACTCAGATCAAGGTAGGTCGCCGCACCTTCAGCCTGATAGCTTCGCCGGTATTCGACGAAAACAAGCAGCGTATTGCCACTGTGGTCGAATGGCAGGATCTCACCGAAGCCCTTAGCAAACAACAATTGGAGCTGCAAAGCGCTACAGAGAACACCCGCATCAAGCAGGCTCTCAATGTCTGCCAGGCCAATGTGATGGTCGCCGATACCGACTACAACATCATCTACTTGAACGACTCATTGAATGAAATGCTGGCCGGCAATGAGCAAAAGCTGCAACAGGAGTTGCAGGCCTTCAACATGAGCAAGCTGATTGGCAGCAATATCGATATCTTCCATCGCCATCCTGAGCATCAGCGACAATTGCTGGACCAGCTCACCGACAGCTATAACACCCGCATCAAGGTAGCCGGGCTGACATTCAACCTGATTGCCACCCCGGTATTTGAGCAGGGCAAGCGTACCGGCACAGTAGTGGAGTGGCAGGATATCACCGCCAGCCTGGCCAGAGAGCAGCAGGAAAAACAACTGGCGGCCGAAAATGCCCGCATTCGTCAGGCATTGGATAATGTCAGTTCAAATACCATGGTGGCGGATAACGACGGCAATATCATCTACCTCAACCAAGCTGTACAGCAGATGTTTCAGGCAGCCGAGAAAGATATTCTCCGCGACCTGCCCAAGTTCAATGCCAGCAAACTGCTGGGACAAAATATCGATGGTTTCCACAAGGTCCCCAGCCACCAGCGCAGTATTCTCGCCGGATTGACCGAGACCTACGACAGCCAGCTGCAAGTTGGCGGCCGTACCTTCAGAATCATAGCCAACCCGATACTGGACCCGGAACAGGGACGAATTGGCACTGTGGTTGAGTGGGCCGACCGTACCAATGAAGTGGCCATAGAGCAGGAGATTGACGCCATTATCACGGCGGCCAACGACGGCGACCTGAGCCGCCGCCTGGATATTCACAACAAGGAAGGCTTCTTCCTTAATCTATCCAACGGCCTCAACCGCTTGGTAGGCATCGCCGACAATGTCATCTCCAAAATCGCCGATATCTTCGATGGCCTGGCCAAGGGGCAACTGGATCGAAAACTTGACGGCGAATATCAGGGTCAGTTTGCCAAGCTGCAGCAAGATGCCAATGCCACCATCAGTAAGTTGACCGAAGTGATTGGGGGCATCAATGACTCGGCCAATACCGTCACCTCAGGAGCCGAAGAGATAGCTCAGGGCAACGCCGATCTTAGCCAGCGTACCGAAGAGCAGGCCGCCTCCCTGGAGCAAACCGCCTCCAGCATGGAAGAGATGACAGCCACTGTGAAGCAAAGCGCCGAAAATGCCACTCTGGCCAACAACTTAGCTCAGGAGGCCAGCGAGAAGGCAGGCGAAGGTGGCAAGGTAGTCAAACAGGCAGTCAGCGCCATGGAGGAGATCAACACCTCGAGCAAACGCATTGCCGACATCATCAGCGTGATAGATGAAATCGCCTTTCAGACCAACCTGCTGGCGCTGAATGCTGCGGTCGAGGCTGCCAGAGCCGGAGAACAGGGCCGTGGTTTTGCCGTAGTGGCCGGAGAGGTACGTAACCTGGCACAGCGCAGCGCCGGTGCCGCCAAAGAGATCAAGGAGCTGATCCGCGACAGCGTCAACAAGGTCACAGATGGCACTCAGTTGGTCAATCAATCCGGTGAAACCCTGCAGGAGATAGTGCAAGCCGTGTCCAAGGTAGCCGGCATGATCAACCAGATCAGCATAGCCGCAGAGCAGCAGTCGGTTGGGATCCAGGAGGTCAATAAGGCTGTATCACAGATGGATGAAATGACTCAGCAAAATGCCGCCCTGGTGGAACAGGTCTCGGCAGCAGGAGATGCCATGGCCGAACAGGCCAGAAGCATGAAGCGTCAATTGGGCTTCTTCAATACCGCCAATCTGGAAAAGGGCGCCGGCAAGCCCCTGACCCTGATCGCCGGGGATAAGTCCCCCAAGATCCGTGTCAGTTCAGAAGAGTGGAGCGAGTTCTAGGAGATACTGATTGAGCTTCAATGAAGAGAAGGCATTCCCGATGACAGCCGCGGATTTCGGCATCATCCGCGAGCTGGCCTACCAACACACAGGGATAGTGTTACCCGAGCGCAAGCGCCATATGGTGTATTCCAGGCTCAGCCGCCGGCTGCGATTGTTGCGGCTGGCCAACTTCGGGGAATACTGCCTCAAGCTGCAAAGCGACCCTCTGGAACTGGCGCCATTTATCAACGCGTTGACCACCAATCTGACCTCCTTTTTCCGTGAGCGGCACCACTTCAACTTTCTGGAAACCGAGCTGGTGCCCTATTGGCAGCAGCGCAAGCAACGCAGGCTGAGAGTTTGGTCGGCAGCCTGTTCCAGCGGTGAAGAGCCCTACAGCATAGCCATGACCTTGGCAGAGCACTTTCCAGCCGCCTCGGGTTGGGACCTGAAAATATTGGCAACCGATCTCGATACCAATGTGTTGGCCAGAGCCGAAGCCGGAGTTTATCCCCTGGCCGGAATGGAGGCCATCCCTGAACGATGGCACCACTATCTGCAAGGCGCAGCGGAAGAGTTTAGTATTAGCAACCATATCAAAAAGTTACTCTTCTTCAAGCAGCTCAACTTACTGGAGCCCTGGCCGATGCAGGGCCCATTCGATGCCATCTTCTGCCGTAATGTGCTGATCTATTTCGACCAGAGCACCAAGCAGAAGATAGTGGCCGGTTTCAGAAAACTCCTGGCCGATGATGGTGTGTTATTTATCGGTCACTCAGAAAGCCTGACCAATATCTCCCGTGAGTTTGAAACCGTCGCTCAAACCACTTATCGCCTGCGGCATCAGGATTCGACTCTGCCGCGACTGTCCCATGTCTCAGGAAGCAAGGAGCCATACTGATCATGGTAAAAGTTCTGATTGTTGACGACTCGGCACTGGTACGCCAGTTGCTGAGTCATATGCTCAGCCAAGCCCAAGACATTGATGTCGTCGGCTGCGCCGAGGACCCCTACGAAGCCAGAGAGATGATTAAAGCGCTGCAGCCGGATGTACTGACCCTGGATGTGGAAATGCCCAAGATGGATGGCCTGGCCTTTCTGCGCAACTTGATGCGCCTAAGACCCATGCCTGTAGTGATGGTGTCGTCCTTGACCGAGCGCGGCGCCGACGTGACCCTGGAAGCCTTGTCCCTCGGGGCGGTCGACTTTATCGCCAAGCCTAAACAGGACTTGACCAACAGGCTTCTGGACTATCAGCAAGAGCTGATCGATAAGGTGCATCTGGCTGCCGCCAGCCATGTCCCCCCTCAACAAGGCAGCACTGCGCCACTGAATGGTGATGCCAAACTCAAGAACCGCATCATAGCCATAGGCGCTTCCACCGGCGGTACTGAGGCCATTCAACGGGTAGTGGCACCGCTGCCGGCCAATACCCCCCCCATAGTCATAGCCCAGCATATTCCCGCGGCCTTCAGCGCTTCATTTGCCCGCCGCCTCAACCAACACGCCAGAATGGAAGTGATAGAGGCTCAGGGTGGGGAAAGATTGAGTCAGGGCGTTGCCTATCTGGCACCGGGCCATGCCCACTTGGTACTCGAGCGCCGTGGGGCCCATATCTACACCAGACTGCTGGACACAGAAACCGTCAACCGCCATAAGCCCTCGGTGGATGTGCTGTTCAACAGCATTGCCGAGATTGCCGCTAAGTCGGCGATAGGGGTGATACTCACGGGCATGGGTAAAGACGGTGCGGCCGGCCTGCTGAAAATGCATCAAGCGGGAGCCCACACCATAGCCCAGGATGAGTCCAGTTCCGTGGTTTGGGGAATGCCTGGCTCGGCAGTGGCACTCAATGCCTGCAACGAGCAGTTGCCACTGGCGAATATCCCGGCCAGGCTGTTGAAATTACTGACTACTCCTTGACCCAGCTGCCGTCATCCTTTGGCCTAACCCATGCCTGGGAAAACCAATAATAGCTGCCGTGACGTTTGCTGGGGGCGGTACAGTTGTATCTGGATCGCCCCGGAGGCAAGTCCAGTTCAGCCTGAATACGGAAACGATTCGCCGACAACCATTGAGGTTTCTTGGCGCCCTGCCCCTGTACATAACACATGAGCTGCGACTGATTGATATCGCTCATGTCCAGAGTCACCTCAAGTTCGGGCCGCCACTGACCCATAGGTAACTCAGGGTTACTGGGGGAGATGGCCTGCACCGGCATATTCAGGCTATGCAGTTTCACCTTGAGAGCATTCATATCGGCATAGGCGCCAGCCACGGGGAAACGCGGCAAAGAGGTCAAAGCAGAGTGAGGGCCTGCCGCACCGGACTGCTGCCCCAAGCCAACAAACCCAAGACGCTGCAACAAGGCCTCCAACTGGCTGTTATATTCGCCGTAGGGATAGGCGAGTATCTTCAGGTTGTCGCCGGTTTCTTTGGCAATTCGGGCCTCGGTCTCAAGCAGGTTGGCTTCGATTCGCGCCAGCCACTGCTCCTCGGTTTCGGTGGCATTGCGGCGGATCAGATGCTCATGCCCCCAACTGTGGTTGGCAATCTCGGCGCCTTCTGCCACCAGTGTTCTGAGCTGCTCCCAGCTCATCATCTCACGGTAACCCTTTTCTATCGGCTCTATCGCCACAAACAGTGTGTAGGGAAAGCCAAACTCTTTCAGTATTGGGTGAGCGGCCTCGGCAATGCTGAGGTAACCGTCATCGAAGGTGATGGCAACCGTTCTCGGTGCCAGCGTTTTGGACTGACGAATCGCCTCTATTACTTGGGTCAGCGGCACCACATTGAAATCATGATCCGCCAGATACTGCATCTGCTCCCGAAACTGGGCCGGAGTCACACTGGTACTGGCCGGCGAGCTGTCAGAAACATGGTGATACTGTAGAATGACTGCCGCCAGGACGGGTGAACTTATTAGCCCAAGACAACTGCAGAGCAAAAAGCACAGCTTTTTCAACATCATTAACCTCTGAGAAATTATGACCACCAGCATTGGCCTGTTCGACAGGCAAAAAAACCGCCAGCTGTTTGCGTTGGCGCTTCCAATGATACTGTCCAACATAACTGTGCCGCTACTGGGTCTGGTGGATACGGCTGTCATAGGGCACTTGAGTGACGCCTATTATCTCGGGGGCGTCGCCGTTGGTTCGACCATTATAACACTGCTGTTCTGGTTGCTAGGGTTTCTGCGTATGGCCACCACGGGCATGGTTGCCCAAGCCTATGGCGCCGATGACAAGCCTCGGCAACTGCAGCTGTTGATGCAGGCCGGCGCGCTGGCACTTTTCCTCGGCTTGATGGCTCTGTTGTTGCAAGGGCCGATACTCAGCCTGGCTGCCAGTTTATCCGATGCCAGTGAGCAGGTCAGTCACTACGCCGCGAGCTACTTTTCCATTCGTATCTGGTCGGCCCCGTTTGCATTGCTGAACCTGGCTCTACTTGGCTGGTTGCTGGGCCGTCAGCAACCCAAGGCCGCCATGTGGCAGTTGATCATCGCCAACTGTGCCAATATAGCTCTGGATCTGCTGTTTGTTATAGGTTTGGGTTGGGGCGTAGAAGGCGCGGCCCTGGCATCCGTCATCGCCGATATGACCGCTTGCGCAGTAGCCTGCACCATGGTGTTGCGCCAGTTAAAACTGTTCAATGTGCCGCCTATTGCTGAGCTGCTCGGGCAGTTACATCCCCGCGACTTTGGTCGCCTCTTGAGCCTGAACCTGGATATCTTTATCCGCAGCTTGTGTTTGCAGGCCACCTTCGCCTTTATGACCTTCAAGGGTGCCGGGCTCGGCGATGAAACTGTCGCGGCCAATGCCGTGTTATTGAATATGTTGCTGCTGATCTCCTACGCCCTGGATGGCATCGCCTACTATGCCGAGGCCGAAGTGGGCCGCACCACGGGTCAAAAACACCTGGACGCGCTCAAACAGGCGGTTTCCCTGGCCTTTAGTTGGTCGGCCATCATAGCGCTGGGGTTCAGCGGCTGTTTCTGGATTTTCGGTGAGCAGCTCATCGGCATGCTGACCAATATTCCCGAGGTGCGTCAGGTCGCATTGATCTACCTGCCATGGCTTATCGCCCTGCCGCTGCTGGCATTTGCTTCCTATCTATTTGACGGTGTCTATATTGGTGCCACCAAGGGTAAAGTGATGCGTAACAGCATGATTTTCGCCAGTTTGGCAGTATTTTTCCCGGTCTGGTTCATGTTGCAACCCTTGGGTAACCATGCTCTATGGGCCGCCATGAGCGCCTTTATGCTGGCGCGTAGCCTGAGCCTGGGGCTGCACTTCCTCTGGCGTCGGCGGCAATTTATTCCTGCCTGATGGCAATAAAAAAGGACAGTGTTGAACTGTCCTTTTCTTTGGAACCTGTACCAGTATTACTGGTAAGAATGGTCGCCATGCTGGTGATCTGTTACATCACGAACACCGGTCAATTCGCCGGGGAAACGCTCCAGCAACTGAGTCTCGATGCCGTCTTTCAGGGTCACATCGACCATGGAGCAACCGTTACAACCACCGCCGAACTGCAGTACCGCCACGCCGTCATCTGTGATCTCCACCAGCATGATGTGACCGCCGTGGCTAGCCAGCTGGGGGTTGATCTCGGCCTGGATCATATACTCCAAGCGTTCGGTCAGCGGAGCATCGTCAGACACTTTACGCATCTTGGCATTGGGCGCTTTCAGAGTCAGTTGTGAACCTAACTGATCGGCCACCAGATCAATGCTGGCTTCTTCCAGGAAAGGAGCGCTCTTTTCATCGACCATGGCCTTAAAGCCATTAAATTCCAGCTCGATATCGTCGGCTTCAACCGCATCCGGTGGGCAATATGAAACGCCACATTCAGCCTGAGGAGTCCCAGGGCTGATAACAAAGACCCGAATATGAGTGCCTTCCGGCTGACCATCCAGGAGTTTAACAAAGTGCGCCTGAGCTGCTTCGGAAATGGTAATCATGACAACCTGCTCCGTCAGGGTAAACCTGAGTAAATTAGTAAGAATTAGGGCTATCATACTCCGACTGTCATGCGCTTTGTAGTCCCGAAAGCGATAGAGCTGAGTTTTTTGTTGTCGGGATCTCGATTTTATCTTCCACAATTCCAGGCCGGCTCTTGATCTTTAGTTGGCACCATACTTACCGCCTGTAACCGCTCAGGAGCTATGGTTCAACCCAGGCGCTTCGGCTCTGGCCAAACACCAAACCTGAACATCCGGCGACCAGGGAGCCAAAGCCTTGGCGGCTTCCCGGATAGTGGTGCCTGTCGTCACCACGTCATCCACCAACACCAATCGTTGCCACTTTGGTGCCCCGCTCACGGCAAACGCCTTGGCCAGATTACGCCTGCGGGCCTTACCACTGAGGCCGGCCTGTGGCGCAGTATCCGCTATCCGCAGCAACAAAGAATCCTCCAGCGGCAGCGCCAACTCTTGGCTCAGCATAGATGCAATCACCCACGCCTGATTGAAGCCCCGCTGTTGCAGCCTCGCCGGATGCAAAGGAACAGGCACCAAGGCCTGTGGCCAACAGATAAGTCCGGCTGCCGTCAATGCCTTTACCCTGCAAGACAAGGCCCTAACCAGTGCGGGTAGAGGGGCGAAATCCTGCTGGTATTTGACTCGGCCGACAAGCGGCCCCAATGCCGAGTGATAGCTGGCCGGGGCCACAACAGGGATAGGACTGTGTTTCATGCAGGAACCACAAAAGCGTGCAATGACGGTCAACTCCCGGCCACAGCCGAGGCAAATAGGTTGTCGGTAGCAGGTGGCCGCAAGACAGCAGGCACACAAACCCTGACTGGCTGACGGGATCTGCTGGTGACACAGTAGGCAACGGTTGGGTAAACTGGCGGCCAATAGGGCCCGGCATCCTGCCAATAGAGGGCTCCACATAACAAGTCTTCCATGAGGTGTTTCAGTGAGTCTGCATATCGAAAGCCAGGGACAGGGACGGGATCTGATCTTGCTCCACGGTTGGGGCGTCAACAGTGCCGTTTTTCATCCCCTGCTGCCTGGCTTGTCTCAGTATAGAGTCCACAGTGTCGACCTGCCGGGATTTGGTTTTAGCCAGGCCATTGACGGGGAACTTGACGACTGGGTGGACGCTCTGGTGGCAGCTCTGCCAGAGCAGGCAGTATGGTTGGGTTGGTCGCTTGGTGGCCTGGTTGCCACCCGAGTAGCTCAGCGCTTTCCAGAACGAGTTGCCGGGCTTATCACTGTCGCCTCCTCTCCTTGCTTTATGGCCAGGAGCGATAACCAATGGCCTGGAATAGCACCTAATGTGCTGACTCAGTTTGCCGAGCAACTGCAACAGGATCTGCAGCGAACCATAGAAAGGTTTCTGGCAATCCAGGCCATGGGCAGTGATAGCGCCCGCGACGATATTCGCACCATTCGCGAGCTGGTTCTGGCGCGGCCGCTAGCCAATGAACAGGCTCTTGCGCAGGGTTTGGAGATGTTGGCCAAAGTGGATCTGCGCCCCGGACTGGAACGGCTCGCCCTTCCCTGGCTCAGGGTTTGGGGCAGGCTGGATGGGCTGGTGCCCAGAAGAGTCGCTAACCTATTGCCGGGTAACGCATCAACCACAGATTTACTGCTGGCCAAGGCATCACACGCCCCCTTTATTTCCCATCCTCAGGAGTTTATTCAGGGGCTAAATAGCTGGCTAACAGAGAAAGACTTTAATTCCTTGCCCTGATTGACTATTATTTGGACAGCAATGTAAGGAATGACCCTATGCAGCTCGTCTCACACTATCCACAGGTACCGATCGCGACCAGTAATCCCGCGACCGATGCCGCTCGGGTAGAGAGTCAGCAACGACCGCCAGTCATTCCGCCGCAGCAACCCAGTAAAGGCCATGAAGAAAGGGCCTTCAACCCGCAGCATGAACGCACTGCAGACTCGGCACAGCAACAGGCCAGACTGGCCGATAGAGTCCAGGAGCGCCAACAGCAATCCGGTCAACAACAGCAGCAACAGGAACAACAGCAGCGCCAAGGCAGTAAGCCACTGCAGCTGAATCTGGTCAGCAAGCCGGCCCTGGATCGCCGCGATATCCGTAACCGTCAGCTAGAAGCCGCGGCTTTTCCCAAGCCCGCCATCGAATCAAGTACCGAGCGCCATCCCATGCCGAATGAAGCACCGCAGTTTTATCGTGAGCTGGGACAGAGAATCGACACCTTCTACCATCAGCGTACTGAGCCCCTGCCCGATGCCGGCATTTCAGCATTGGTTTGATCCGTCTTTGGCGGCAGCTTATATAAACCTTCCTGATACGCCATGCTACCCCAAAGCGCTAGCCCAAGAGCCTTGCGAGCCATAGGTTCTGCGAGCGGTGCTGTATGCAGTTGTTCCTTAACTGGATCATAATCAAAGGTCGCAGGCGCCTTCTCCGGCTGTAATATGGTGACCTTATTGCCCTGCATATAGGCAAAGTTCTTGTCGTACTGCATCAAGGCCCTGCCCGGCCAGCTATCGGGCACCTTTGACAGGTCCCGCCCCAACATGGGGTAAGTGGCATCTATGCCGGCTAAAGACAACAGAGTTGGCGGCAGATCTATCTGACTCACTACCCGCAAGTCCCGTTTGGCCGTTATTCCATCACCCAGCAACAAGCCCGGGATCCTGAATCTGGGCACAGGCACCAAGGAGGCCCCGGAAACCCGGCTGTCATGATCGGCCACCACCAGGAACAGGGTATCACGCCAATAGTCAGCCTCTTTGGCCAGGCGGAAAAATTCACCTATGGCGTAATCGGCATATTTGGCAGCATTGTTGCGGGTCTGTTTCGGTTGTTCATACAGCTCGATACGGCCATCAGGGAATTCAAAGGGATCATGATTGCTGGAGCTGAACACCAGGCTAAAGAAAGGCTTGCCCTCGGCATGGAGCCGCTTGAACTCTGAATCGGCCTTGCGCATTAAATCTTCATCCGAAGCGCCCCAGGAGCCGACAAAGGCAGGTTTACGATAATCTTTCTGGTCGACGATAGTGCTGAAACCATTACCGAGGAAGAAGCTGCGCATATTGTCAAAGTGGCTTTCACCACCGTAGATAAAAGAGGTGGAATACCCTTTAGCCTGCAGTAATTCCGCCAGGCTGAAGAAGCCGCTCTGGCTCTTGCCGAGTTTCACCACAGAGCGCGCCGGCGTGGGGGTAAAGCCTGTGGTCACCGCCTCTATACCGCGGACCGAACGTGTACCCGTGGCATACAGGCTCTCGAAATACCAGCCCTCATCGGCCAGGGCATCCAGATTGGGTGTCAGTGGTAAGCCTCCCAGGCTGCCAACGAAACGAGCTCCCAGACTCTCCTGCAATATGATGACTATATTCTTGGGTTTACCGCGATAGCTGGCCTGATTTTGGCTCAGGCTGGGATATTTGTTTGATATGAAGTCAGCAGGCGCACGGCCACTCTCCTGGCGGATTATCTGATAGATCTCCTTTCTGTCCATATCGCCATAGATCCGCGATGCGTCGGCCTCGTTATTCATTTGGCTGATGGCAAAGGCCAGAGAGTAACCGGAATTGACCACCAACGAGTTGACGAGCGGATCATCGGCGAAGGCCACCATGGCTGGGTTCAACGGCCTGTGACCGAGACTGGATCTGGCCCCCGCCAGTGACAAGACAATGATCAGCACACCGAGCACAGGGCGCCAATACCACTTGGGGAAACGACAATTGCGACCGAGGTAACCTGAGAGTTTCCAGCCGCCCCAGAGGATGACTCCGGACAAGACCACAGAGAGGATCAGCTCCAGTTTGCGGCCGCTCCAGAGCATGGAGAGCACTTCTTTGGGGTAGATAAGATATTCGACGTAAAGACGGTTAGGCCTGACACCGTACTCTTCAATAAAGGAGGGTGTGGACAGCTCCAAAAACAGCAAATACCAAAGCCCGAGAGTCAGCCATAGACGTTGTATCCAAGACCAGCAACGCCCAAGCCAATGATCGCCGCCAAACAAGGCAGTACCCAGTGCCACAACGCCCCAGAGCCAACAAAGCATGGCCACATCGACCCGCAGCCCCTGCAACAACATATGGCTCCAACCACCAACGGCGGTTACCCGTTCATATTGCCAAAGCCCCAGCCCAATTCGGCTCAACATCAGGCATAACAGAGCCAATAAACTGAAAGTCAGCACACCGCGAAACGGCCCCGTAAACTTAAGATGGGAAAACTTCATGCCCTAAAATCCTTGCCACTCTTGTATCTCGGTGGTTGATATAAAAATTGAGGTTTAACCGCACGCCAACTCTTTGCCCGAGCCGATTTGCCGCGTCATTATGACAGAAAGGCTACGATAAAGTTTCATTAACATTTGTTTGTAATTGCCGATAACGCCAGAGGGTGAAACAGTTCGCAAAAGACCGGGAAAAGCGGCAGAGCTCAAGATTCGTAGAAAAGAGCAGCATTGGCTCGAGTGTTGGTTGCAGAAAATGGAGTGTAAAAAAATCCCCCGATAATTATCGAGGGATTCATCTACTGTCGGACCGTTAATAGATATTCAACAACTTGTCGATCAGTTTTTCTTCAGCTTGGCAAAGGCATCGGCAAAGGCATTGCCCATGGCAGCATTCACTGGCTGCGGCTTAGCGGCCGGACGTTGTTTGCCCTGACCAGGCTTATTGCCCTTGGTCTGCGGCTTGCCGGTTCTTTGTTGTGGCTTACCGGGCTCAATCTTTTCGTCCAGGCGCATCGACAACCCAATACGCTTACGCTCAACATCCACCTCCATGACCTTCACCTTGACCACATCACCGGCCTTGACCACGGTATGAGGATCGCTGACAAACTTGTCGGTCAGAGAAGAGATATGCACCAGGCCATCCTGATGCACGCCGATATCGACAAAGGCGCCAAAGTTGGTGACATTGGTCACCACACCTTCGAGGATCATCTCAGGCTTGAGGTCCTTGAGCGCCTCAACTCCATCTTTGAATTTGGCTGTCTTGAACTCACCCCTTGGATCCCGACCCGGCTTATCCAACTCCTTGAGGATATCTGTCACTGTCGGCAGGCCGAATTCATCCGTGGTGAACTCGGCCGGATTGATACTGCTCAACAGTTCACTGTTACCTATCAGCTCGGCAACCGGTTGGCCCTTGAGCTTGGCAATATTTTCCACCAGTGAATAGGCCTCGGGGTGAACGGCTGATGCATCCAGCGGGTTGCTGCCTTCACGGATCCGCAGGAAGCCGGCGGCCTGTTCGAAGGCCTTGGGTCCCAGGCGTGGTACTTTGAGCAGCTCTTTACGGTCGTTAAAGCGGCCATGCTCATCGCGGTATTCCACCAGATTTTTGGCCAAGGTGCGGTTAAGACCGGCCACCTGACTCAGCAGTGGCATGGAAGCCATGTTCACGTCAACACCGACGCCGTTTACACAGTCTTCAACGACGGCTTCCAAAGAAGCCGACAGCTGGCTCTGGCTGACATCGTGTTGATATTGGCCCACACCGATAGACTTAGGTTCAATCTTAACCAGCTCCGCCAGCGGATCCTGCAAACGTCTGGCGATGGATACGGCGCCACGCAGTGAAACATCGAGATCAGGAAACTCATTGGCCGCCAGCTCAGAGGCCGAATAAACAGAGGCTCCGGCTTCGCTGACCATCACCTTGGTGATGCCGGGATTGCTGTCTTTGACCATGGCAATCACTTCAGCTGCCAGCTTGTCGGTTTCACGGGAAGCCGTGCCGTTACCTATGGCGATCAGCTCCACCTTGTGCATATTGACCAGATTGGCCAGGGTGCGTATCGACTTGTCCCACTGGTTTTGCGGCGCATGAGGGAAGATAGTGGTATGGCCCACCAGCTTGCCTGTGTCGTTGACCACAGCCACCTTAACCCCGGTGCGCAGCCCGGGATCCAGTCCCATGGTGGCCTTGGCTCCGGCAGGAGGTGCCATCAGCAAGTCGCCCAGGTTACGGGCGAAAACTTTAATCGCCTCGGTTTCCGCCGCTTCACGCATTCTGGCGATAAACTCGGTTTCCATCTGCAGGGCGATTTTGATCCGCCAAGTGGCTGTGATAACCGTCTTCAGCCAGTTATCCAAAGCGCTGTCACTCAGCTTGAGACGCAAGTGCTCGGCGATGAGCACCTCACAATAGCTACCGGCTTTGGCTTCTGCCTCAGGGTCGGCATTCATAGATAGACTCAACACGCCTTCATTACGGCCGCGCAGCATAGCCAACGCCCGGTGAGAAGGCACTGAGCTGAGTTTTTCAGTGTGCTCAAAATAGTCGCGGAACTTGGCGCCTTCCTTCTCCTTGCCTGCAATCAAGCGGCTTTCAATGACAGCCGACTGTTGCAGGTGGTTACGCACCTTGGCCAGCAATTCGGCATCTTCGGCGATCCGTTCCATCAAGATATAACGGGCACCATCCAACACCGCCTTGGCGTCGGCAAAACCGGCTTCCGGATTAAGATAGGCCTCGGCAGCCTGTTCAGGATCCATGGAGGCGCTGCCGACAGCAGCATAGAGGGCATCGGCCAAGGGCTCGATACCGGCTTCAATGGCAATTTGGCCCTTGGTCCGGCGCTTTGGTTTATAGGGCAGATACAGATCTTCGAGCCGGGTCTTGCTGTCGGCTTCGTTGATGGCGTGCTTCAGCTCGGCGGTCAGTTTTCCCTGGGCCTCTATCGAGGAGAGGATCACCTGACGCCGATCGTTGAGCTCCCGCAGATAACCGAGACGAGTGTGCAGGTTACGCAGCTGGGTATCATCCAGCCCCCCCGTCACCTCTTTACGGTAACGGGCCACAAAAGGCACTGTAGCGCCTTCATCCAGCAAGCTGATAGTTGCAGCAACCTGCTGCTCACGAACGTTCAGCTCCTGGGCAATAATCTGAGCAATATTATGCATAGTAAGGATCTGTTGGATTGACAAAATTCAGTTGCGCCAACCATACCACAGGCTGCCTGAAAGTTTCATAGCCGGAGAGTGAGATTCCAGCCATTAGTCGGCTAATCGCATTCCCGATTAAGCGTTTGACTCGCTCAGGTTTAGCACCTTGACACTCTTTACAAAAATTCATCACAGCTATGGACAGGGAAAACCTGCCTACCTATACTTCACAATCGTTATATAAATGACAATTATTTGTATTTACAAAGTTGGCAGGGAGCGCCGGAAACCACAAACCAATAAGCCGTCTTCCAAGGTGGCAAACATAGGAATAATGATGAAATTCACTCGCTCCCTCGTCGCTCTGTCAGTACTTTCCGGACTGGCAGCCCAGGTGGCTTACGCCAAAGAGCCCCAAATGGAAACCATGGTCATCACTTCCAGTCGGATGGAGAAACCACTCAGTGCCATCCCCAATACTGTGACAGTCATAGACCAGGAACAACTCAAACAACAGTTGGCCACCACCCGGGACTTATCGACCATTTTGGGCAACCTGGCCCCCAGTTTCTCCCCCAGCCGCCAGAAAATGACCAATACCGGTGAAACCCTGCGCGGCCGAGCTCCCCTCATAATGATAGATGGCGTGCCTCAGTCAAACCCTCTGCGCAGTGGTGGTCGCTCGGGTCAAACCATAGATCCCATGATGATAGAACGAATTGAAATCATCCATGGCGCCAATGCCATGCACGGCCTTGGCGCTCAGGGGGGCATAATCAACTACATCACCAAGAAACCCAGCGGCGACAACGAAAGCCGGGTAAGTTTTGATCTGTCCTCCCCCACCAGCTTCGAGTCCGATAGCCTGAGTTTTGGTGCCAACTATGCCTTCTCCGGCCAAAGCGGCAACCTGGATATGCTGGGTTCAGTGGGATACCACAGCAATGGTGTTTACTATGATGCCAACGACGATGTCATAGGTGTCGACACCACCCAGGGCGAGTCGATGGACAGCCAGAGCAAGGACTTCTTTCTCAAGTTGGGCTATGAGTTCAGCGAGTCGCGACTGGAGCTGATGGTCAACCACTACGATATGGACAACAATGGTGATTGGATGCCGGTCAAAGGCAATGTCGCCACAGATACTCCAACATCGGCGGTAAAACAACAACAACCCTGGCAGGCAGCCAACAACAAGGTCACCACCAGCAGCCTCACCTATAAGCATCGCAACATCGCCGGACAGCAGTTGGAGCTGCAACTGTTCAACCAGAACTTCAAGGGTGTCTATGGCGGTGGCTGTTTCGGCAGCTTCTATGATCCGGCCTTCGAAGGTGCAGCGAATCTGACGACTTGTGATACCGGCGCCAATGGCGAGCAGTACTTCTATGACCAGTCACGCAACAAGTCCAACAAGTGGGGCCTCAAGGCGTCGATGATCGCCAAGAATCTGGCCGACAGCGGCGTGGATCTGGCCTATGGTGTAGACCTTTTCAGCGATACTACAGAGCAGGATCTGGTGCAGACCGGACGCTCCTGGGTACCCGAGACCCGTTACGACAATATCGCCCCCTATGCCCAGTTGAGCTTCTCACCTGTGGATGCCCTGACCCTTTCCGGCGGCGTTCGTTATGAATATGCCAAACTCAAGGTCGATGATTTCCAAACCCTGTGGGCCTCTGGCCACAAACAGGTTGCCGGTGGCGAACCAGATTTCAATGAAACCCTGTTCAATATAGGTGCCAGCTATAACTTCACCTCAGCGCTGCGCCTCTATACCAGTTACAGCCAAGGTTTTGGTATGGCCGACATAGGGCGAATTCTGCGTGACGGCAACAGCTTCCCGGACCAGAACCCCAGCGTGGAAGGTTCCTTGACGCTGGAGCCAGTGGTCACAGACAACTATGAACTGGGCTTGGACTATCAAGGCGAGTTGTTGGCAGCCAAGCTGGCACTGTATCACTCCGAGGCCAAACTGGGTGCCCGCTTGGCCCTGAATGAAGACGGCTTCTACAATGTGAAACGGGAAAAGAGCGTGATCCAGGGGCTGGAAGCCAATGTCACGGCTTACCTGGGTAATGACGACGATCTGGGGCTGAACCTGGCGCTGCAGCAAGGGGATTATGACTCCAATAAAGATGGCAGCACAGACACAGATCTCGACGGCGCCAACATAGCACCCAATCGTCTCAACCTGTTCTGGGAACACAGGTTCAATGCCGAGATGAGTGGGCGCATTCAGGCCAACTACTATATGGACCGTAGCTTCAAGAAGGCCAATGGTGAAGAGTACGCCGAGTTTGACGGCTATGTCACAGTTGATGCCTCCTTCTCTATGCCGCTTTACCAAGGCACTTTGACATTGGGGCTACAGAATCTGCTGAATAAGGACTACTACAGTTACTACTCACAGACTATGGCTAACGACAATCGTTACTTCAAGGGCATGGGCCGTACTGTCAGCATAGGCTTCAGCTTGCCTTTCTAATCCAGCCTGTTAATGACAAATTGAGGGTCGCCAATCGGCGGCCCTTTTTATTACACGAGACATAATTTCAAGCGACTTTATCCGCGAGCCCAGTCAGCAGCGGCATCAGCTCGATTGGGCAACAGAGCCTAAGGAAGGTGCTAATAGCACTCTCTTGTGTAGAGAGTGGCTGACACAGTAATTGGCAGCTGACACTTATACAAGCTGCAACCTTTATTGAAATCAGGGCATAAAAAAACCGCTGCAAGCAGCGGTTTTTCCAGCTCAAAGAAAATTAGCCCTTGGGATAAGGATGCGCTACACCCTTGTGGCAGTCCACACAGGTCTTTCTGCTTTCAGGATCTTTCTTGAAGTTCATGCTGTGCATTCTAACAGCCATTTTCTTCATGGTTTCAGGCTGGTTTTCATAGATGCGAGTATGACAATGCTGACAGTTGGCTGAGTCATTATCACGGAAGTAGTGCAGTGCTTTGTCAGCCTGCTCTTTACGGTTGGCATCCAACCATTCCTGAGTATTGAAGCCATCGATAGTCAGGAAACCGTAAAGATCCTTGGAAACGATGATCTTTTTCACCAGATAGTCAACCGGGCCGTGAGGCAGGTGACAGTCTTGACACTGAACAGTTACACCGGCACGACCGCCGCCGTGGGCAGAAGCCAGCACTTCATCTTTCAGTGAGTGGTTGCTGTGGCAGGTCATACAGAACGCATCTGTACTGGTTGCATGCAGCGTCTGCTGGGTAGCGAAGTAACCCACAACACCTATCACTATGCCGACAACCAGCAGCGACAGGATGGAATACTTTGCGCTGGGTTTAAAGATTGCACGCCAGTTCATCACTCTTCTCCAAAATAAAATTCTTATATCTATATTGAGCTATTCGTTGTTCTGAAATTTGATTATAAACCAGTTTTCTTTCATTAATCTGACCTGAAAAGTGCAAAATGAGACTTAGCTCTAACTCTCAAGGCCTATTGACGACTGGATTTTAAGTCGGCGCCATATATGCACTTTTCCTAAACCTAATGCATGGCACAGGCTTAATCAAGCATAGTCAATCGAATAATTAACATACAGCCAATTCTCGAAACAATAAATGTGATCCAAGCGACACCTAAGAGGTAATGCACAATTTATTTTGGACAAGAGGAAACTATTTAACCAATATGTCTGTCTATTGAGGCAAGCACCTATCGCGTGCTTTGCCAGACCCAAAGGATAATGATGAGAAGCTTGCTGCTGATACTGACACTGATAATGACGCTGGGACAGGCCATGATGCCTGCTGCTGCGTCTATAGCCGTGTCTGAGCATCAGCCGATGGCGACCATGAACCCATCTGCATCCGCTACCATGACCATGGATATGGACTGCTGCCAAGGCCAGCAACATTGCCCCGACTGCGATCTGGGTATGGATTGCGGCACCATGGGCAACTGTGCCAGCCACTGCACACCAGGTGTAAGCCTGCTTACTACCAGCCACCCTTTGGTGATGACTGGAAGCCAGCAGATTACCCTGCCAAGCTGGAGCCTGCAAACCGCCATACTCTCACAGCAAACACCCCCTCCCAACTCAGTACAGATGTAACTCTGGCCATCAGGCCGCACAGCTTTAGTTAATGTTTTTACATCTGAATATTTTTGGGAGTTCCCACTATGTCTGCATACAAAATTTCTGCATCTCGTTTTAGCGCCGCCCTGTTAGTGATTACCGGCCTGTTTATGGCTCCTGGCAGTTTTGCTGCTGAATTAAACTTGCCGGATAATCTGGCGATCAAGGCTATCGATGGCCAGGCAGTATCCAACTTTGACAGCCACAAACTGGCTGCCGGTGAACATGTCGTTGAGATCCAGTACCGGGATATTTTTGCCGTCAATGCCGATGACTCGGGCGCTTGGGTCAAATCCGGCCCTCTTTACCTGACACTGACAGTGGCTGGACAACAAAGCCTACAACTGCAGTTACCGACTCTGGATACCGAGGTCGAAGCCAACGCCTTTATTCGCAGCCCACAGTTGCAAGTAGTGGATGAAGCCGGCCAGGCTGTTCCTGCCGAGGTAATGACCCATGGGGGCCTGATGGCCGACTGGTTGGCACAGCTGCGCCGCTGAGTTTTCAGAGTGGAGTGAGGCAGAAGGTCAGCCTGCAAACCAATGATTGCCCGAGAATAGCTGAAGATATTTTCGCACTTCTTCAGATGTGAATCACATCAAGGCAAGCATTTTAAAGCATGGTAGACTAATGGGGTTCATTCTCTCTGGAGTTCAAGCTCAAGATGCTATCGGTTCGCCGCCACATCCTGGTTCTGTTTACCATGCTCGCATTGCTCGGGCAGGGTATGCTAACCAATGGACACTGGATGGTACCCACAGCTGAAGCGCATTCCGGGGAAATGCACTCCACGGCGCACCCAATGGCTGCCACCATGGATTGTCACCCTCAACAGACACAGAGCAGTCACTGCTGCGATGACCCGCAAGTTGATACAGTGCTTCCCGACACTGTGAGTCATTGCTGTGAAGGCAAAGGATTCTGCAAGAGTGACTGTAACCATTGTCTGGTGATATCCGTAGCGGGTACCCTCATCGCCGTCGGTTCCTGGCCGGTGATGTCTCAGCCCGAAGCCGCCGTGGCCACGCCTATGCCTCATTTCCACTCTGTTTCTGTTGGCCAGACTATCAAACCACCCATAGTTTGATGCCCACGGCACACTTGTGCCCAAAATCTGCCAATAAATACAATTTTTTATGGGATAAGCCCTAGGAATGCCAGCCGGCGCCTGGTCAAAGCCGTATCCCAAACGGAGTGAATCAATGAAAACCTTTATCAGTGTCCTGATTATTGCCTTACTGTCTGTCACCCTGGCCCGTGCCAGCTTCGCAAACGAACGTGAACATCATCACGGCCAGCAACAAGCCGCCGTAACTGCGGAATATGCTTGCCCCATGCACCCTGAAGTGACGGGTAACAAAGGGGATTCCTGCCCCAAGTGCGGTATGTTCCTGGAAAAACAGCAACAAGCCGGCTACCACTGTCCCATGCATCCTGAAGTGACAGGCAAGAAAGGTGACTCCTGCCCCAAATGTGGTATGAATCTTGAGCCTGTAGCAGGCCAGAAACACCACCACCACTAATCAAGCTGTAGCTGGAGATGAGGCATATGAGCGATTCAAACCGTAAACGCCAACGACTGGCCTGCGCGCTTAGTCTGGTGTTGGCTGTCGGCCCGCAATGGAGTATGCAGGCAATGGCCTTGGGCAATCAGACCCAAGGACAGGAACAACACAAAGATCATCAACATGGGACGGCAACTCAGGAGTATTACTGCCCCATGCATCCGGAAGTCACCAGCCATAAGCCGGGACGTTGCCCCAAGTGCAACATGTTTTTGGTCAAAGATGAGACTACTGAAGCCTTGGCAGAACCAACACAGGCCCTGCAAAAAACCTATGTTTGCCCCATGCATCCGGAAGTGACCAGTCACGAGCCGGGACGCTGCCCCAAATGCAACATGTTCCTGGTTGAAGAGGAAGAAGAGGAGCCCGGTTCCCATGCCGGTCACGCCCAGACTATAGAAACCCAGGTTACAAAAACCAAAGCTGATGACCATAGCCAGCACGCCATGCAGCAGACAAAGCCCGCGTTGGAGATTAAACCTGCACCTCTGGATCAGGGCAAGAACATCAAATATGTCTGCCCCATGCATTCTCATATCATCAGCGATGTGCCGGGCACCTGCCCCATCTGCGGCATGAATCTGGAAAAAGTCGAGATGGGCAGTCACTCGGAAACCGTTGAAATAGATGTCTCAGGCCAGATGCAACAAGCCTTGGCCCTCAAAGTGGCCAAGGTAGAAAGGGACACGTTGTGGAAGTTCGTCAAAACAGTCGGCCAGATAGACTATGACGAGAGCCAGATCAGTCATATCCATGCCAGGGTCAATGGCTGGATTGAAAAGCTTAAAGTAGAGTCTGTCGGTGACAGGGTCGAGAAAGGCCAGCTGCTGTACGAGATCTATTCACCGGATCTGGTCAATGCCCAGGACGACTATCTGTTGGCCCAAGATACCCTGAAACGCTCAGGCAACAGTGCCAACTACCAAGAGCTATTGCGTAAGGCCGGGCTACGTCTTGAACTGCTGGGCATGAACCAAGAGCAGATCAAACAGCTGGCCAAGACTGGCAAGACCCAATACCGGGTTCCTTTCTACGCCCGCGAAAGCGGCATAGTCAAACAGCTCGCGGTGCGTGACGGCATGTATATACAACCTCAGACCGAGGTCATGTCACTGGTCGACCTCTCCAAGGTCTGGGTCATCGCCGACGTGTTTGAAAACGAGCAAAGCTGGCTGGAAGTGGGTCAGGCCGCCGAGGTCAATATCCCCGCCATGGGACTCAAGGGCATAGAAGGCAAGATTGACTATATCTATCCCGAGCTGGATCCCATCACCCGTAGCCTGAGGGTCAGAGTGGTACTCAACAATGATCAAGCGATGGAGCTAAGGCCCAAGACCTTGGCCAAGGTTTCCCTCTATGGTGGCCCCAAACGCGATACTTTGGTGATCCCCCAGGAAGCTTTGATCCAAACAGGCAAGGAGAACCGGGTCATAGTCAAACAGGATGATGCCAGTTTCAGCGCCAGAAAGGTCACTGTCGGCATGCTGAGTCAGGGTAAGGCAGAGATCCTCGAAGGCCTGCATGAAGGCGAAAACGTGGTGATTTCCGGACAATTCCTGCTGGATTCAGAGGCCAGTCTCAAGGGCAGCCTGATGCGCCTGAGCTCAGGCCACCAGCACTAGGAGGCAACATGCTGAAAAAAATCATTGAAGCCTCCATCAAACAAAGGGTGATGGTGCTGATTGTCACCCTGATGGTGACGGTTTGGGGGATTCAGGCGCTGCGTACCACGCCGCTCGACGCCCTGCCGGATCTGTCCGATGTGCAGGTCATCATCAAAACCGCCTATCCGGGACAGGCGCCTAAGCTGGTAGAGGAACAGGTGACCTATCCCTTGTCCACCGCCATGCTGGCCGTGCCCGGGGCCAAGACGGTGCGCGGCTATTCCATGTTCGGTGACTCCTATGTCTATGTGATCTTTGAAGATGGTACAGACATCTATTGGGCCCGCTCCCGGGTATTGGAATACCTGAGCCAGATAAGCAGCCGTCTACCCGAAGGGGTGCAACCCTCACTGGGGCCCGATGCCTCCGGGGTCGGTTGGATCTATGAATATGCCCTGGTAGACCGCAGCGGTAATCTGGACCTTTCGCAACTCAAGAGTTTGCAGGACTGGTATTTGAAGCTGGAATTGCAGAGTGTTGCCGGGGTATCGGAAGTCGCCACAGTCGGTGGCATGGAACAGACCTATCAGATAGTGCTGGAGCCGGACAAGCTGGCGATTTACAAGCTGGACATCGCCTCGGTCAAGCAGGCTATTACCAAGGCCAACAACGAGGCCGGCGGCTCTGTGGTGGAGATGGCCGAAGCCGAGTATATGGTACGCGCCAAGGGCTATCGTCAAACACTGGCGGACTTTCGTGAAATCCCACTGGGGATCACCAGCCCCTCGGGCACACCACTGCTGCTGAAAGACGTTGCCACCGTACGTAAGGGCCCGGCATCCCGCCGTGGCATAGCCGAGCTCGATGGTGAGGGCGAAGTCGTCGGTGGCATCATAGTCATGCGCTATGGGGAAAACGCCCTGGCGACTATCGAGGCGGTGAAAACCAAGCTGGAAGAACTCAAGGCGGGTCTTCCCGAAGGCGTGGAGATAGTTCCCACCTACGACAGATCGCAACTGATTGAAAATTCGGTCGACAACTTGCTGCACAAGGTGCTGGAAGAGATGGTGGTTGTGAGCATTGTTTGCTTGCTGTTTCTGCTGCACGCCCGCTCGACCCTGGTGGCCGTCATCACCCTGCCACTGTCGATACTGATCGCCTTTATTGTGATGAACAAGATGGGGGTTAACGCCAATATCATGAGTCTTGGCGGTATCGCCATCGCCATCGGGGCCGTGGTAGATGGCGCCATTGTGATGATCGAGAATATGCACAAGCACCTCGAGCATTTCAAACAGGACCACCAGCGCCAACCCGACGCCAAAGAGCATTGGAAAATTGTCGCCGAAGCCTCCATTGAGGTGGGCCCGGCACTCTTCTTCTCCTTGCTAATCATTACTCTGAGCTTTGTGCCTGTATTTGCCCTCGAAGCCCAGGAAGGCAGGCTGTTCAGCCCTCTGGCCTATACCAAAACCTTTGCCATGGCCGCCGCAGCTGTGTTGTCGATCACCTTGGTGCCTATCCTGATGGGCTTCTTTATCCGTGGCAAGATCCCCTCGGAAAGCAGCAACCCACTGAGCCGGGTGTTGATAGCCATCTACAAGCCTATGCTCAATGCCGTGCTGCGCTTCCCCAAGTTGACCCTGCTGGCGGCTCTGGTGGCGCTGGCCAGTGCCTGGTATCCGGTGAGTCATATGGGCAGCGAGTTTATGCCCGAGCTCGAGGAAGGGGATCTCCTGTACATGCCAACAGCCTTGCCTGGCATCAGTGCCAGCAAGGCCGCCGAAGTGCTGCAGCAAACCGACCGGCTGATCAAAACCGTTCCGGAAGTGGCGCGGGTGTTTGGCAAGGTTGGCCGCGCCGAAACCGCCACGGATCCTGCGCCATTGACCATGCTGGAAACCACCATAATGCTCAAACCCAAAGAGCAGTGGCGCGAAGGCATGGATCTCGACGGCATTATTGCCCAGCTGCAAAGTACGGTAAAAGTGCCCGGTCTCACCAACGCCTGGGTACAGCCGATCAAGACCCGTATCGACATGCTGTCTACCGGTATCAAGACGCCTGTGGGGATTAAGATCACCGGCGCCGATGTTAATCAACTGCAGGAGATAGGGGCCCAGATAGAAGCGATTCTATCGGCGCAGCCTCATACCAAGTCGGCCTATGCCGAGCGGGTAGGTGGCGGCCGCTACATAGACATCACGCCGAAACTCGAGGTGACCTCCAGATATGGCATGACCCTGAGCGATATTCAGGACGTAGTACGTTACGCCATAGGTGGCATGAATATCGGTGAGTCAGTTCAAGGTGCCGAGCGCTATCCCATCAACCTGCGCTATCCAAGAGACTTGCGAGACAATATCGAAAAGCTCAGAGAGCTGCCGGTGATCACCAAGAGTGGCCACTATCTGCCGCTGCGCAATCTGGCCGACATCGAAATCACGGATGGCGCGCCTATGCTCAAGAGTGAGAATGGTCGTTTGATCTCCTGGGTATTTGTCGATATCGGCGGCACGTCCATCGGTGAGTATATCGAAGCCGTCAAGCCGGTATTGGAGCAGGAGCTCAAGCTGCCGGCCAGGTACAGCTACAGCTTTGCCGGCCAGTATGAGTATATGCAGCGGGTCGATGCCAAACTGCAGCAAGTGATCCCCATGGCACTGGCGGTGATCTTCATACTGCTGATGATGACCTTCGGCTCATCCATGCAGGCCAGCATCATTATGCTGTCGCTGCCGTTTGCCTTGGTGGGCAGTACCTGGTTGCTGTATCTGCTGGACTACAACATGTCGGTCGCTGTCGCGGTGGGCATGATAGCCCTTGCCGGGGTCGCCGCCGAGTTTGGTGTGGTCATGCTGGTGTATCTCAACAATGCCATCAAGCACAAGCAGGACAGAGGCGAATACCACAGAGTGGAGGACCTCAAGGACGCCCTGATTGAAGGTGCGGTAATGCGGATCCGCCCCAAGGCGATGACAGTGGCGACCATCTTCTTCGGTCTGCTCCCGATTATGTGGGGCGCAGGTTCGGGCAACGATGTGATGCAGAAAATTGCCGCGCCCATGGTCGGTGGTATGGTTACCGCCCCCGTGCTGTCGCTCTTTGTTCTTCCGGCGCTCTATCTGCTGATCTACCGTCGTCATTTAAGCAAGGCTAAGGCTGAATAAGCAAACAGATGCTCGCAAAAACGGCTGCCAATGCAGCCGTTTTTATTGGATTGAGCTCAGAGTTACACCACTTCACCGGCGGCGTAGCCGGAACTCCAGGCCCACTGGAAGTTATAACCGCCGAGCCAGCCACTGACATCCACCACTTCACCGATAAAATAGAGTCCGGGATGACGCTTGGCCGCCATGGTCTTGGAGGATAACTCATCGGTATCCACACCGCCCAGAGTCACCTCGGCGGTGCGATAACCCTCGGTGCCGCCGGGTTGGATCTGCCAGCAGTGGAAATAACTGTCCAGCGCCGCCACATCTGTCTTGGACAGTTGGTTAAGGTTCTTGTTGGGTAATTCACCCAGCTCCAGCAGCCTCTCAACCAAGCGCTTAGGTAACAACCGAGATAATCCATTTTTAAGCGACAATTTTGGTGATTCAGCAGTAATTGTTTTGCACCAATCGACAAAATCCAGGTCCGGTAGTAAATCAAAAAGCACACTCTGGCCTGGCTGCCAGTAGGAGGAGATCTGCAGCACAGCCGGCCCGGACAAACCTCTGTGGGTGAATAACATGGCTTCTCTAAACTGCCTGCCGCACTCGGCTTTGGCGATAACCGGCAAGCTGATACCGGACAGGCCTTCAAACCTGGCCTTGTCTTCTGGCTGTAAGGTAAAGGGAACCAGCCCGGCAGTGGTCGGCAGCACCTTGATGGCAAACTGCTCGGCGATGCGGAATCCAAACGGCGTAGCCCCGAGCTTGGGCATGGACAAGCCACCAGTGGCTATCACCAGTGATTCACAACGGTATTCCCCTTCACTGGTTTGCAGGCTGTAACCGCCATCTGTGGCTGCCACAGACAGAATTTCGGTCCGCAGCTGAATTTTGACTCCGGCCCAATCGCACTCTGTGGTCAGCATATCAACAATGTCTTTAGCCGAGTCATCACAAAACAGCTGTCCGAGAGTCTTCTCGTGATAATCGATGCCGTGCCGCTCGACCATGGCGATAAAGTCCCACTGGCTGAAACGAGCCAGCGCCGACTTGACGAAGTGTGGGTTACTGCAGAGATAGGCGCCCGGTTCAATGTTCTGATTGGTGAAGTTGCAGCGACCGCCGCCACTGATCAGAATTTTGCGCCCCAGTTGTTTGGCGTTATCCAGCAAGAGGACATCCCGGCCCCGATATCCGGCAGTGAGGGCACACATTAACCCTGCGGCGCCAGCGCCGATAATGATCACCTGATGCTGTTTAACTGACATAACGCTCACTCTCGGGCCCAACAGGGGGCAATAAAAAAGGACGCTATTCTAGCATCCTTTTCCGGGATTGGAGATGGCTCAGTCTGCCGAGGTTTCCGACTTCTTCTCTCTGGCCAGCAGTTCTTTGGCCGCATCAATAGGCGATTTGCCCTGATACAACACCTGATAGATCTGCTCGGTGATCGGCATCTCTACCCCCAAGCGCTTGGCCAAGGTGTAGACCTCTTTGGTGTTACGGTACCCTTCAACCACCTGACCGATTTCAGCCTGGGCAGTATCGACATCACAACCCTTACCCAATGCCAAACCAAAGCGACGGTTGCGCGATTGGTTATCGGTACAGGTCAGCACCAGGTCCCCAAGACCCGCCATTCCCATAAAGGTAGAAGCATGGGCGCCCAAGGCTTCCCCCAGACGGCTCAACTCCACCAGACCTCGGGTGATCAGGGCTGTACGGGCATTGGCACCAAAGCCTATACCGTCGGACATGCCGGCACCTATGGCGATGACATTCTTGACCGCGCCACCGAGTTGCAGGCCGATAAAGTCGTCATTGGCATAGACTCTCAGACGTTTGGGGCTGTGCAACAGCTCCACCAGATCCTGGGTAAACTGGGCATCGGTACCGGCCACTGAGATGGCGGTTGGTAAACCTGCCGCCAGCTCTTTGGCAAAAGTCGGTCCGGACAATACCGCCAGCGGATACTTCTCCCCCAGCACATCGCGGGCAACATCCTGCAACAGGCGACCACTTTCCGGCTCCAGCCCCTTGGTGGCCCAAATGATGCGGGCATCATCACGCAGCAGAGGCTTGGCCTGAGCCAGCACATCAGCAAAAACGTGACTTGGTACCACCACCAGAATATTCCGCGACGCCGCCAATGCTTTGGCCAGATCGGCTTCCATCACCAGGGAGTCGGGAAAGGCTATCCCGGGAAGAAAGGCTTGGTTGCTGCGCTCGGCAGCGAGTTTGGCCACATGCTCGGGCTCATGCCCCCACAACAGGGTGCTGTGTCCATTGCTGGCCAAAGAAATGGCAAGGGCGGTGCCATAAGAGCCCGCCCCCAATACCGTTATTTCGGCAGTGTCTTTCATCGGCTGATTACGCGTTCGCTTCTTCGGCCGGAGCTTGCTCTGCGGCGGCTTGACGCTGCTGCACATACTGAGCGAACAGGGCGTCGAAGTTCACAGGAGCCAGGTTCAGCTGTGGGAAAGTACCACGGGATACTAGGCTTGCCACAGTTTCACGGGCATAAGGGAACAGGATGTTAGGGCAGTAAGCACCCAGAGAATGAGCCAGTTGAGGATCACTCAGACCTGAGATAGAGAAGATACCGGCTTGTTGTACTTCACACAGGAACGCAGTTTCTTCACCGTTTTTGGCAGTCACAGTCAGTGACAGTACCACTTCAAATACATCATCGGCCAACTTGGCGCTGCGGGTATCCAGATCCAGCTTAACTTCAGGATTCCACTCTTTCTGGAATACCGCTGGGCTGTTAGGGGTTTCGAAAGAAACGTCCTTGATATACACACGTTGAATGTTGAACTGTGGGGCTTGTTGTTCGTTGTTTGCTACTTCAGCCATAATTCCTACCTATCCATTTAGTCTCGGCTTGCAATGAGCCGGTGTTTGGGGCGTATGTTACTCGGGTCGGTTGCGACTCCCAGTCATCATCCCTGTTATTCATCTGTTCAGCGCCGGAACAGAACTCAGGATGCCGGTTGCCACTTCAGCATGGCCCACTCTACTAATAGAAGGACGCAGGATGCAATGACAACCGCCGACACTCATTATCTTTTGCTTTTGGACACAGGCATATTTGCTGCCTGCCAATCACCCATACCACCTTTGAGGTTAAAGACTTTTTCAAAGCCTTGCTTAACCAAAATCTGAGCCGCTTGAGATGAGGTCATGCCAGCGTTGCATACCAGTATAATGGGTGTGGTTTTGTACTTTTCAAGGTTAGCGATTTGATTATTTTTGATGTCGGCCATAGGTACATTCTGGGCATTGATAATATGCGCCTTACGGAAGTCGGCATTGGCACGCACATCTATCACCTTGGCATCTTCTTTATTCATCAGGAAAATCGCCTGCTGATGATCAACGGTTTTAACCTTGGAGAAGCCGGATTTGAACAGGGTTACCACCACGGCTATAAACAAACCTACCCAGGCCAGGCTCAGCATGGGGTGGGCTTTAAGAAACTCTACATATTCCTGCATTTTTAACTGCCTGTTATCTATTGGGCCATTTAGGACAAGCGCAGAGTATACCCAGAGGCCAGGCAGATTGCAGCTGTTTCACAGCAGTTTTGCCCCTTGAGTCGGCGTTAAGGCGCGGTCCGCCCTATTATCACAATCGGGGCAAATGGCTTTTGCCCTCAGGACAGACGTAGTAATATTTAACCAATTTCAGATTTGACCGATTCTTTCAACTTTACAGGTATCAACATGAAGACAAGCAAACGTCCTTTGGCACTGCTTATTCTGGACGGCTGGGGTTATCGTGAGGGCACGCATATGAATGCCGTCCATCACGCCAACACGCCGGTTCTCGACAGACTCAACGCCGAATACGCCCACAGTTTGATTTCCGGCTCAGGTAAAGATGTAGGTTTGCCTGACGGGCAGATGGGCAACTCTGAAGTGGGCCATATCAATATTGGTTCCGGCCGTATCGTTTATCAGGAACTGACCCGCATCAGCAAGGCCATTGAAGATGGCGAATTTGAGCAAACCCAAGCACTTATCGAGGCGGTCGACGCTGCCATCAAGGCAGACGGCGCAGTACACATCATGGGACTGTTGTCACCCGGCGGTGTTCACAGCCATGAAGATCATCTTGAAGCCATGTGCCGCATGGCCGTCAAGCGCGGTGCCAAGCAGGTTTACCTGCACGCCTTCCTCGATGGGCGTGACACCCCACCACGCAGCGCCAAAGCCAGCTTGGAACGCTTCGACAAACTGTTTGCCGAATTGGGCCGAGGTCGCATAGCCTCCATCGTTGGCCGCTACTATGCCATGGACAGGGACAACCGTTGGGACCGAGTCTCCCAAGCCTACGATCTGATCACTCAAGGTCAGGGGAAATACAGTGCCGACTCTGCCGTAGCCGCGCTGGAAGCTGCCTATGACCGCGATGAAAACGATGAGTTTGTTGCCGCAACTGCGATTCTGGATCAAGGTAAGGCCACAACACTGCACGATGGCGATGCACTGATTTTCATGAACTTCCGTGCCGACCGCGCCAGACAGATCACCCGCGCCTTCGTCAATCCGGATTTCGATGGTTTTGAACGCGCAGTGACGCCCAAGGTTAACTTTGTCATGCTCACCGAGTATGCCGCCGATATCAAAGCCCCGGTAGCCTTCCCATCGGAAGACCTAGTCAACACTCTGGGCGAAGTACTGCAGAATCGCGGCCTGACCCAGCTGCGTATTTCAGAAACCGAGAAATACGCCCACGTAACCTTCTTCTTCAATGGCGGTAAAGAACAACCATTCGAGGGTGAAGACCGTATTCTGATCAATTCACCCAAAGTCGCTACCTATGACTTGCAACCTGAGATGAGTTCGACAGAGCTGACAGATAAGTTGGTTGAAGCTATTGAATCAACTAAATATGATGTCATTATCTGTAACTACCCCAACGGTGACATGGTAGGTCATACCGGCAAGTTTGATGCTGCGGTCAAGGCTTGCGAAGCTGTAGATGCCTGCATAGGCCGAGTAGTGGACGCACTGGCCAAGGTAGATGGTGAGTGCATTATCACTGCCGACCACGGCAACGCCGAGCAGATGGTGGACGAAACCACAGGCCAGGCTCATACCGCCCACACCAGTGAGCTGGTGCCCTTTATCTATGTCGGTCGCAAGGCCACAATCGATGAAGGTGGCCGCCTGAGTGATATCGCACCAACCATGCTGACACTGATGGGACAGAGCATTCCTGACGAAATGACAGGGCGTCCGTTAATCCATACAAAAGAGTAACACTGACCCGGTGCAGAAGCGTATTTTAGCCAAAGCCAGCATACTTGCTGGCTTTCTCGTGTTTTCCTCTCAGCTGCAGGCATCCGATCTGGAGCGGCGTCAGTCCGAGTTAAAGGCACTGCAATCCCAGATCACCGCCCAGCAAAACGCTCTGAGAGACACAGGCAAACAGCGGGAAAAACTGCTGCAACTGCTGAAAAAAGACGAGCAGGCTATCGCAGATGCCGCCCGTAAGGTCAACCAAACTGAAAATGCTCTCAGCGATGCCGAAAAGCGTCTGTCCGAGCTGAAGCTAAGAGCCGCACAGCTGGACAAGCTCAAAGAAAGCCAACAGCAAACCCTGGCCAAACAGCTAACCAGTGCTTATCTCGCCGGGAATCATGATTACAGTAAGATGCTGCTCAACCAGCAAGACCCGGCCACCATAGAACGGATGCTGGCCTACTATGACTTTCTCAACAAGGCCAGAATGCAGGCCATAGAACAACTGAAACAAACCCGCCAGGAATTGTCGGCGGTACAGCAGAGCGAGCAGCAGGAACGCAATCGACTCAACAAGCTGGTACTGGATCAAAAGGCTCAATCCAAGCGCCTCAATCAAGAACAGGATCAGCGACAACAGACATTGAAAGAACTGCAACGCACCATCAGCAGTAAGGCCTCAGAACTGGAGCAACTGCAGATAGAAGAAGCCTCGCTGAAACGGGTTGTAGAGCAAGCCCTGGCTGCCATGCGTGATAGCCCAAGCATGGATGGATTGGCCAAGTCCCGCGGCTCACTCAATTGGCCCACCAAGGGCAGGATCAAAAACAGCTTTGGCAGTCAGCGCTCCGGCAATGTGCGCTGGAAAGGTGTCATGTTATCGGCCCCGGAGGGCCAGTCTATCAGCGCCGTAGCCGCCGGCAAGGTGATCTATGCCGACTGGCTGCGCGGTTTTGGTATGGTGTTGGTTGTCGACCATGGCAAAGGCTTTATGAGCCTTTATGGCCACGCCCAGGCATTGCTGAAAGATGCAGGAGATACGGTCAAGGCCGGCGAAGCTGTAGCACTGGTAGGACGTTCCGGAGGACAAACCGAGCCTGGCCTATACTTTGAAATAAGGCATAAGGGGCAAGCTGTCGATCCGGCAAATTACTGTCGGCGTTAATCATCAGCCCCCTGCACTTCAAAGGGGGCAACATGGGCAACTCTATTCGCAACCTGCTGTATATCGGTCTTGGTATAGTCATGGGAATCTCTCTCAGCCTGGCTAGCCACGAAAACTTTCCCAAACCCAACCACACTCACGAGCTTTCATTGCTGCTGGATGTGATGGATACAGTGGAAACCTACTACGTCAGGGACATCAGCCGCAGGGAACTTGTCGACGCCGCCATTGAAGGCATATTTCAACGTCTCGACCCTTATTCCAGTTTTCTGAAACCCGAGCAGATGAACAGCCTCAGGGACAGCAACCGAGGGGAATACTTCGGCTACGGCTTTGAAGTGTCCACCGAAGGGGAAAAACTCAGAATTATCGCGCCCTTCCCCGGCTCTCCGGCCGAACAAGCCGGGATCATGGCCGGCGATATTGTTACTGCCGTCAATGGTGAGAGTATTGCCAAGCAGTCTCTGGAAGAAGTGCTTAGCCAAATAAAACACTTCAGCAGCAGCAACCGTGAGTTATCGCTGCAGCTCCATCATGCTCACTCGGATGTCAGCTTTGAAGTCAGCCTTAAACCGGCCACTATCAGCGTCCACTCTGTGCTTGGGAAAATGCTGACCAACGACATTGGCTATATTCGCCTGGCAAGTTTTCAGGAAGATTCGACCCGCGACATAGTCCATCTGTTGAGCGAGTGGCAACTGCAGCCACTAAATGGTTTGATTCTGGATTTGCGCAACAATCCCGGAGGCTTGCTGGATCAAGCGATTCGAATTGCCGATCTGTTTCTGGATAAGGGCCGTATAGTCGCCACCGAAGGGCGCTTCTTCGATGCCAACTCAGATTACTATGCATCTCCGCAAACCATGCTGGCCGGCGTGCCCATATTAGTGCTGATCAATCGCGGTTCAGCTTCAGCATCCGAAGTGCTGGCGGCGGCGCTGCAGGAGAACAACCGTGCCAAGGTGATAGGTGAAACCAGCTTCGGTAAAGGTACAGTACAAAGCCTGATCCCAACACTTGTCGATGGTAATGCCATCAAGCTGACGATAGCCCGCTATACCACACCCAAGGGCCAGGATATCAATGCCAAAGGGGTGGAACCCGATATAAAAATCGCACCCAATACTGTTTCCGATAACAAAACTGTGCCTATAATCGACCTCATATCTCCCCATGCAGATACTGCCAGCGATAGAGCCATCAACTCGGCGGTGGCATGGATACAATCAAATAAATAAAATTAATATAAAACGTGCGCTATTGTTTCTACTTACTACTGCTGGTCGTAAGTTGCTCTCCCGCGTGGGGAGCCAGACTGGCAATCGTTATCGATGATATAGGTTACCGCCATACAGATGAGGCCGCCCTGTCCTTGCCTTCAGCTGTGACCTTGTCTGTATTGCCACATACCCCTCTCGGGCAACAACTGGCTCGCCAGGCTCACAGCAAAGGCCACGAAATCATGGTGCACCTCCCCATGCAGGCGCTTAACGGCAAGGCCATGGGGCCTGGTGGGCTCAACAACCAGATGTCAGAAACCGAGTTTAAAGCAACCCTCAAGAGAGCTTTGCAGAGCGTGCCCTTTGCCAAGGGAAGCAACAACCATATGGGGAGCCTGTTGACTCAACTTGAGCAACCTATGGGCTGGTTAATGGAAGTATTGCATCAGGAAGAGCACTTCTTTATCGACAGTGTTACCACACGCTACACCAAGGCAGGAGATAAGGCCGATGCCCTCGGCGTTCCGCTGCTGAGACGTCAGGTGTTCTTGGATAATCAGCTAACCGAGCAGGCTTTCGAAAGACAATTGGACTTGGCAATAGCCAAGGCCCAAAGCGAGGGTGAAGCCTTGATGATAGCTCACCCTTACCCAGAGAGTATGCAGTTCCTCAAGAAGAGACTGCCAGAGCTGGCAAAGATAGGGGTCACTCTGGTGCCGGCTTCCAACTTACTGCCAATCTCATGGGCTCAGAAGCAGAATACAAGCGGTGAAAAACTCTGACTAGAGTTGCAGTACAGGGATATCCAGATCCGGCAGCAAGGCTCGCAACTCCTGTTGGTTACTGACAATATCGGCCAGCGTATAACGGTCGAGCACAGCCAGATAGGCATTCACAGCTTGAGCCAGAACCCCTTTCAGCTGACAAGCAGGAGTCAATCGACAATAAGGCTTGCTGCAATCAATAGGCGCCAGTGAGTTTTCCAGTGCCCTCACCAGTTCGCCGACATTGATCTTCTCTGGAGCCATCCCCAAACGAAAACCACCACTCTTTCCACGTATAGTTTGCAGATAACCCAGCTTACCCAGGTGATGTACTATCTTGGAGACATGATTAGGTGAAAGATCAAAAACCTCTGTGATCTCTGCGATTCGAAACAAAGTCTCACGCTCCGGTTGAATCGCCAGGTACATAAGAGTTCTTATTCCAAAATCTGTATAACGCGTTAACTGCATCTTTCACCTTCAGGAAGAGGTTTCCACCTCTAAAGAGCCTATCAGCCAGAGCGCCTCTTCGTTGCTGTTACCACATACATCGACCGATGCCGAGAATTCGCTGCACACATCGGGACGTTCAGAGGAACCAAAGAGGCGACATAGATTGTTGTCATCCAGTTGCACACAGCGAACCCCTGCGGGTTTACCTCCCGGCATCCCGGGTATGGCACTACTGATGGAGGGTGCAATGCAACAGGCCCCGCAACCGATACGACAATCCACAATCATCACCTGTAATAGAATATGACTATTATAACGACAAAAAATTTTCGGGTAAGTACTCAAGTCACAGACTCAAGCGAATCCTACAGCCAAAGCGAATATAACAATAGCGCTTATGCATTCTCTATAGTCAACCTCAAGGACCTGGGTTCTACAGGTCGCAGGGATGATTCCCAGTAAATTTGCAGAAAAGAATCAAACGAAAAAAGCCTCATCTTTCGATGAGGCTTTCTCTTTAAGTTGGCGGAGCGG
>NZ_JAPEHY010000023.1:0-81667 GCF_028823715.1 Shewanella sp. K8 | reverse complement strand
ATTAGAGAGTAAGCGATCCCTGCCAGCCCTTATAAATAAAGGGCTGTAGGCTCACGTTGGACTTTTCGCTGAAATGGGCGCAAACCCCCTGGTACATAGCTGAGCAAGTCACAAATCGACAGGTCGGCGTTACTCAGGCCGCTGGCCTCACAGCCAAAGACGATGGCGGTGCGCTTCACCTGTTCCTGCTGATGACTCAGTTGTTCGCCGAGTTCTGCCGGGCTTAAATAGTGTCGTGGGCTACCGCGCTCTCTTGCTGTGGTGGCCACCATAAGCTCAAACTCTTCTCTGAGCTCCTCCAGGCTGGCCACTTCACGGATGTTGGCCAGTATGTCCTCGGCGCCGCAGGCGACCCAGGCCGCTTCCTCTTCCCGGTGAGCTTGCGAATTCACCACAATGAGTTCACTGAACCCTTGGGTCTTGATGGCGCGGGCAGCAGCGCCAACATTGGCGGCGCGAGCAGGGGAGACGAGTACAAAGCTGAGTTTCATCCGAAAAAAGGCTCTAAAGGAAAACTGCAGCGATTATAAGGTTCTGCAATCGAGAATAAAGCAAAAAAGCTGCAACCGGCCGGGAAAAGGTTTGTTGCAGCTCTATTTGAGCAGCCAGAAGGCTTAAGGCACTGTGTTACCTGGAATAATTGAACACTGTTTCGGCCCGCCACACCCGGTAGCGCAGCTCGGCATCTTTAGGCAGATAGATAACCATAGGCAACTTGCTGTTATATCTCAGCTTGTATTCACCCGAAATGCGAACAAACTCCTCATGCTTGGCCTTATCGAAGCAGGCCATCATGGTTGAGCGTCCCGGGCCAATTTCATCCAGCTCCCAATAGGTGTAACCCCAACCTTTGAGATCCATCTGCTTAAGCTCGCCCATCAGGCCGTGCTTGTTGCAGTCAACCATCTGGGTTTGGCCCACCTGAATTTCAACCATGTAGTCGTCTTCGTTTTCCAATTGGGGCAGGGTCAGTATGTGTTGCACCATGCCTTCTTTGGGAGCGGGGAACATCTTGCTGCTATCCTGCGGCTGATAGCTGTTGGCATCAAATTGGTTTGCAGTAATCATGTTCTGGTTGTATCCCTGTGGATGCGGCGGGCTGACTGCCAAAACCTGGGCAGATAACAAAGCGGAAGCGATAAGTGCCAGTTTCAGTTTGCCGGACTTAAGCATAGGTTTTCTCCTTATGGCCCGCTACGGGCTGAAATCAATTATTGGATTGGCGCTGTGTATGATTGCGCTTCTGTAGAGTTAAACGGCCAGCTTCTGAGAAAGGGTTATTTATTTTCAAAAAAATCATAAATAATTTTGTATTGCTATACAAATCAAAATAGTACCAGCTATGTGCTTGCTCTTAATTCAAGTTATCGAGAGGCAAAACGCCCGCCAGGTTCAGTCTGGCGGGCGTTGTCAGTTCAGGCCGGTTCGTGTGAACCGGCTGTTCGTTTAAACACAGCTGTTTATTTAAATGCCGACTTCACCACCATCGACTTTACGCAGTACCACGGTCGCTGCCCTCGGACGTATGCTGGTGCCGATGGGTGTTTCCTCGGCGGCATTGGCCGATACCGGCCAATTCCCCGGGTGCTGGATATTGGCAAATACCGAAGTGTAGTCCGGCGAGATAGCAAAGCCTGTGACTTCACAGCCATTGGGACCGACAAAGAAGCGCTTCAGCTCGGTTTGATTGTCGGCGGTAACTGTCAGAGGCTTGCCGTCGTCATCGACCATCTTGGATGGCACTATTGCCAGCATCTGGTCGTTGGTGTGCTCAGTCACCTCTTTGGCGCCATTATCTGTCTGGATCCACAGAATACCGCGGGCATCGAACGCCAGGCCGTCCGGGCTGGCCAACTGGTTAAGTTCAGTCAGGCCGGAGAGGTTGGTGGCATCGTCACCGTCGGCCGGAGAACCGAACAGGAAGATATCCCAGCTAAACTCGGTATCACTGGCACCTTCATCCCAGCGGATGATATGGCCAAAGTTGTTTTTAAGCCTAGGGTTGGCGGCGTTGGCTTCTGTCCGCTTCGAGTTGTTGGTCAGGGTCAGATAGACACTGCCGGTGAAAGGATCCACCACACACCACTCGGGTCTGTCCATTGGTGTCGCGCCAACCAAATCGGCGGCGCCGGCGGTATTGATGATGATATCTGCCTGGCTGGCAAATGTATCGGCCAGGGTCTTGCCGTCCTTTGTCATGGCATCCATGGTCAGCGGCAACCATTCACCTACGCCACCTTCGTTAAACTTGGCCACATACAGGGTACCTTCATCCATGTACTTGGCACCGGTTGCCAGGCGGTTGCTGCTGTCTGCATCCTTGGGATCCCAAAGCGCCGCCGAAACAAACTTGTACAGATATTCGAAGCGCGAGTCATGGCCCGAATAGAATACCAGTGGTTTGCCTTCGGTCAGCTTGCCGTAGGCGCAGCCTTCATGACGGAAACGCCCCAGGGCTGTGCGTTTGACTGCGCGGGAGTTGGGATTGTAGGGGTCGACTTCGACGATATAACCATAGCCGTTATCTTCATTGCGATAGTCATACATGGCATCGCTGGCCTTGGGGGTGACATCGAAACGGGCAAATTCATCCAGGCGCTCTTCGGCATGACCGGCCAGATCGGCCCAGCCATAGCGGGTAGAACTGCTGCTGACACCGATACGGCTTTGGGCTTGAGTCATCTCGCCCTTATTGACGAAATAGCCGGGCCAGTTCTCTTCGCAGGTGAGGTAAGTCCCCCAAGGGGTATAACCGTTACCACAGTTGTTCAGGGTGCCGCGGGTCTGGCTGCCATCAGGCGAGAAGGCGGTTATGACTTTGTCTGTGTAGGCTACCGGGCCGCTGAGATCCATGGTGGAAGCACCGGTGAAGCGGCGATTGTGTTTGTCGTCCTTGACTACTTCCCAGCTGCCGCCGTTAAGTTTGATGCGTACCACTGTCATGCCGTGAGCATTGATCTCTTTACGGACTTCATCGACCAGGGTTCTCAGGCCGGTATCGGCATCCATAGTCGGGCCGTTTGGGTGCAGGGCATCTGGTTCAATGTATTCATGGTTGATACACAAGAGGCCATCGGTTGCGGCTTCATTAAGCGGGAAGAAGTGCATGCCGTCGTGGTTTTGACCCACAGAGTTGGCCTGATCCTGAGCGGTATTACTGCCATCAGCCTTCCAATCGGCCGCTTTACTGTTCAGCGGAGTCCCCCAGGGAGCCAGGACCTGAGCCCGGTAACCTTCAGGGATAACCACTGCATCAAGGCGAGAACCGGCTACCGACTCAAAACCGAGTGTAACGCTGGATTGGCTGGGGGGAACCGGAGTAGGGGGCACAGGATCCGGTGTGCCAGAGGTGTTATTGTTGTCGGAACCACAGCCGGCAAGGCCGAAGCCGCCAAATGCAGTCAGGGCACTGACGCCCAAGCCACTTTTTACAAAATTGCGCCGGGAAAGGTGTTTATCCAGTACCTGGGCAAAAGGTTCGTTCTGACTCTTGTTATAACGCGTCGGATCGAAAGTCGCCTTGCTCATAAGATTTCACTCCGTGATCTTCTATCTCGTTATAGGAATTGCAAATGCGATGCAAAGACTAATGACGCCATGTGACAGCCAGATAACTGAAAGGTGACACAAATAAGACATAATCCCCCGACTTTAGGATGAAGTTTGTTAATCCCATGGTCACATTTGTGATTTTTTTCAGTCGCAATGCTTGAAATTGTGTCAGGAAAGAGAGATATTTCGCCAATCAAATAGTTTGAATATCAAAATATAACAGCAGGCTAACTATGAGTTCAGAGTTTCATACCACCACGCGCTGGCAGCATAAGCATAACTTTACCCACCATAATGAGCAGGGAGAGAAGAGTACCAAGTGGGTGCTCTTGCTGACTGTAGTCACCATGGTGGCCGAGATTGTTGCCGGTACTATATACGGCTCCATGGCGTTGTTGGCCGATGGTTGGCATATGGGAACTCATGCCGCGGCATTTATGCTGACATTGTTTGCTTACTCTTACGCCAGGAAACATGCCAACAACCCGAGATTTGCCTTTGGTACCGGCAAGGTCAGCGTACTCGGTGGTTTTACCAGTGCGATTGCACTCGGTTTGGTGGCACTGTTGATGCTGATAGAGTCCGGCTCCAGACTCCTGTATCCGGAAGATATTCATTTTGACCAGGCGATTCTGGTGGCCATCATAGGTTTAACCGTCAACATCGTCAGTGTATTTCTGCTCAAGGATCATCACGATCATGGCCACAGCCACAGTCATGGGCATACCCATGCACATAGCCATAGCCAGGCAGATAGCCACAAGCACGGACATGACCACAATCACTGCCATCACAGCGATCACGGACAGCAGCATGTCCACAACCATGGGGATTCCCACGGACACAAAGATCATAATCTGCGCGCAGCCTATTTCCATGTATTGGCCGATGCCTTGACCTCCTTGTTGGCAATTGGCGCGCTGTTGGCCGGTAAATATTTCGGATTGAATTGGCTGGATCCCGTGATGGGCATTGTCGGAGCTGTTATCATCAGTCGCTGGGCTTGGGGACTTATCAGCCAAACCAGCCCTATTTTGCTTGACGCAGGTGTTGAAGCCGAGTTCAGTCGTAAGCTGGTGGAACGGATAGAAGCCGAAAAAGACCACAAGGTAACCGATATTCATGTGTGGCCGGTCAGCGCCGATCATCACGCAGCCATGATCTCTTTGGTGAGCCACGCTCCCCACAGTACCGACTATTATCATGAGTTGCTGGCGGATTTCAGTCGTATAGATCATCTGACCATTGAAGTAAATCAATGTGCCGACTGCGATAAAGCGGCGATGCCGAGAGCTAAAGAATGTGAGCAAGCGAGCCACACAGAGACAGGACATCATCACCATCATCATTGAGGTGCAAAAATAGATGAAACAGCAACAGCGGCAGGATTCGCTGCAACAGTCAATCAACCACGCCATCATAGAGTTTTATGAGCGTCTGTCCTCATGGGAACAGAGCGTAGTCAGAGACCAAGGCGCTTCACTGGCGCAGATCCATACAGTGGAGATCCTGGGGGCTCACGGGCCTATGAAGATGAAGGAACTGGCGGAAAAGCTCGGTATTACCACAGGAACCCTGACCGTGCAGGTTGAACGTTTGGTTAAGGCGGGCCTGGCCGAACGTCAGCCGCTGGAAAATGACCGGCGCGCCATCCAGGTATCCTTAACCGAAAAGGGCGAGCAGATGTTTAAGGAGCATGATGCCCTGCATTTGCAGTTAACCCGAGAGATGACCGCGAAATTCAGTGACGCTGAGCTGGAGCAACTGCTTGGGTTCTTCAATCGGCTCAACAGCGAATTCTAATTGCGACTGTTTACCCTGATATAAAACCTCAAAGCGCCTTTAAAAGGCGCTTTCTTTTTCTCCGGAACATGGAAGAGCACAATAAAACTTGCCGTAATTTATTCTCAGAGACATTTTGGCGACTTCCGGTTTGCCAAGCTTAATGCGCCTCCAACTTACAATTGCGGGACATTTGCATGCAAAGCGGCTCTTGAGTTATCAAACGACTCTTTTAACCTTTTATACCGCAGTTTTAGCGTATGGTGCATCGCGAACTTTCCCATTGGCATAGAGTCTGAAAGCTTAATTCGTCCCCATGAGCGATGTCGGAACCGATAAGGGAACCTTAAGATAAAATTGTTATATTAACATTTAGTTAACCATAAGTTAAAATTGCTGGGCCTTGCATCAATTTTAACCGTCATTTAGGAATGAGTGTGTTGAATCCCATCTCTGTCAATCGCCTGACCTTTGTACTGGCACTGTTTTTTGTGGCCGTGTTCAATGTGCCTTTTTTCACCATAGTCAAACAGGGGCTCGAGAACCAAGCGCATGTGGATCCTTTGTTTGTGGCTACTATTCCCATCTTCTTGATCTCGGCTTTGGGGATACTGTTTTCCCTGTTCAGCTTTAAATATATTCTCAAACCGTTTTTTATTGTGCTGTTGCTGTGTTCATCGGGGGTATTTTTTGCCGCGTTCAAATATGGCGTAGTATTCGATACCGGCATGATAGAGAATACCTTTCAGACCAACAGCGCCGAAGCCTTGACCTATGTGAACTGGGCATCAATGTTAAATCTGCTGTTGACCGGGGTGCTGCCGGCAGCGCTCTTGTATCGTACCCAGATCGCCTATAAGCCCATGGGCAAGGAGCTGGCATACAAGGCGCTGTACATCATAGCGAACGTCCTCATCATAGTGGTAATTGCCTTTTTCTATATGCAGAATTATCTGGCTTTTGGTCGCAATAATGATGAAATCAAACGTTACATTGTGCCCACCTATTTTGTCGGCTCGGCGGCCAAATACATCAATCAGCACTACCTGCAAAAGCCGCTCGAATATCAAAAGTTGGGTACAGATGCCAAGCAGGTAAAACCAGCCGGTGAAACTAAACCCAGACTGATGGTGCTGGTGGTCGGTGAAACCGCCAGGGCGCAAAATTACCAATACTATGGCTATGACAGGCCAACCAATGTCTACACCAAGGCGATTTCACCGCTGATCTTCAGCGATGTCAGCTCTTGTGGCACGGCCACGGCAGTTTCTTTACCCTGTATGTTTTCCCGAATGAGCCGGGAAGATTATGACTCCCGCGCCGCCAAGGCTCAGGATACCGCTGTGGATGTGCTCAACCACGCCGGTGTGAAAGTGCAGTGGTTTGATAACGACAGTGGCTGCAAAGGAGTGTGTGACAGGGTGGAAAACAAGCTGATAGCACTGAACGCCGACCCTAAGCTGTGCGATGGCCAGTTTTGTCAGGATCAGGTGCTGCTTGATGAACTCAAACAAGCCTTGTCGCAGCCGAACAATGGTCAGGATCGGCTGATAGTGTTGCATATCATCGGCAGTCACGGACCTACCTATTATCTGCGCTATCCGGAACAATATCGCCGTTTTACCCCGGATTGCCAGCGTAGTGACATTCAAAACTGCAGCCGCGAGCAGCTCACCAATACCTATGACAACACGATTCTGTATACCGACTATATCGTCTCTCAGGTGGTCGAGCAGCTAAAGGGACGCAGTGGCGATTATGATACGGCAATGATGTATCTGTCCGATCACGGTGAATCCCTGGGCGAAAAAGGTATGTACCTGCATGGATCACCCTATGCCATAGCGCCGAGTGAACAAACCAGAGTGCCTTGGATGGCTTGGTTTTCCAAGCAATTCAAGCAGCAACTTGGGCTGAATGATGACTGCCTGGCAAAGGAAGCCGCCGCCAAGAGTGTTTCCCACGACAACCTGTTCGATACGCTGTTGGGGCTCTTCGATGTCAGCAGCAAGGTTTACCAGCCTGAGTTGGACTTGATTGCCCTTTGTCGCCGTTGAGCGAGTCTGCTCCAATTATCAAAAGAACCCGGCATTGGCCGGGTTCTTGGTTTTGAGGTGTGGTTGTTCACCTTCAATATAGAAGGGTTATGTGTCCTTGCCCGCAAGTTCCATGTGCATCTTGATCAGGTGTTCTTCCATATCAAAGGTGACAGTAAAGCCAAGACTCTTGGCGAGACTGGCCATATTGCGGTTCTCGAACATGGTGAAACCGGTTAACACCTGAGTGCCCGTGGTGCGGTAGTAGTTGATAAGCTTCTCCAGCAGCAACTTGCCAATACCGATCCCCTGATGGGAACTGCGAACTGCCATGGCAAATTCCGCTTCTGTGTTATCCGGATCGATAGAGGCTCGCACTGCACCCAAGGTTTCCTCTTCGCCATTTTCATCTCTTATGGTGGCGATAAACGCCATCTCACGGGCGTAATCTATTTGGGTCAGTACCGCCATTTCTTCGTGGGTCATACGCGAGCGCACCCCGAAATAGCGCTTGTATCTGTCTTCATCTGTCAGCGAGTTGTCAAAGTCCAGATGCTTGGGTTCATCTTCCGGCAGTATTGGCCGCAACATCACCTCAAGGCCATTACGCAGTTTGGCTTTTTCTTCCAGCTCTTTGGGGTAGGGTTGAATCGCCAGTCGTCCGGCGTTATCCGTAACTTCCGGGTTCAGGCGCAGATTGACATCCAAGAGGGTAATTTTCTCGCCCGCCGCCAATACAGGATTAAGATCCAGACTCTCGATTTCGGGGCAATCGATAATGAGCTGCGAAATCTGGGTCAACATCAGGCACAGGGCACGCATATCCAAGCCTTGGGGTAAGTGACGATCGCGGATCTTTTGAGTCTTGAGCGCCTGGATCACCATATAACGTGCCAGTGCCATATTCAGTGGCGGCAAGGCGACGGCCGCATCCCGGGTGGGTTCCCACTCGGAGCCGCCTTCACCTAGCATGATGGCTGGGCCGAACACTGGGTCGTTGATTACCGCGACTCTGAGCTCCTGTGCGCCGGCGGTCAGCGCCATCTTTTGCACTATCATTCCTTCCACCGAGGCTGCAGGGTTGGAGGCGTGCACCCGTTCGACTATGGCCGCCGCGGCCTGATTGACCTCGGAAGCCGATGTGAGATTCAGCATTACCCCGTGAACGTCCGATTTATGCAAAATATCCGGTGATTGCACTTTCAATGCCACCGGATAACCGGCCTTCTCGGCAATGGCCACGGCTTCGGCCGCATCCCTGGCAAACCAGGTATCTATGGTATCCAAGCCATAGGCGTTGAGTATGTTGCGGGCATCATGGGTTTCCAGTACCCGTTTGCCCTTGGCTATGGCTTGCTGCAACAGACTTCTGGCGGTAGTGCTGTCTGTTGGGATAGTGTCAGGTATAGATTGCGGCACTTCCTGCAGCAGTTTTTGGTTACGGCGATACTCCACCATATGCATAAAGGCGCGCACGGCGCCCTCGGGTGTGCGGTAAGTTGGGATCCCCGCCTTGGAAAAATGCTTTCGAGCCCGATAAGCGGCATCTTCACCGCTCCAATTGGTTAAGATGCTCACCCGGTTACGTTTCGGGTGCTGTTTGACGGTTTCAATCAAGGCATCGGCTATGGTGACGCTTTCGCCAAGGGCAGAAGGGGAGTGCAATACCAGGATGGCGTCCAGCTCATCACTGTCCATTAATACTGACAGCGCCTGGCTGTAACGCTCGGCGCCGGCATCACCTATGATGTCCACCGGGTTTTGCCCGGACCAGGTAGAGGGCAACAGCTGCGAGAGTTTCTCCACAGTGGTGTCGGACAACTGTGCCAGCTTGCCACCCTTGAGTACCAATTCATCCACCGCCAGCACGGCGGGACCGCCGCCATTTGATAAAATACACAGGCGCTCGCCATTGAGCGGGTTGAGGTGAGCCAGACTCTCGAGCGCGGCAAATAGCTCAACCAAGTCGGTGACCCGCAGCATACCGGCACGGCGAAAGGCGGCCTCATATACGGCATCATTACCGGCAATGCCACCTGTGTGCAGTTTGGCGGCATTGCCACCTTCGGCGCTGCGGCCGGATTTGATCACCAAAATAGGTTTATGCCGGGCCGCGGCTCTGGCTGCCGACAGGAAGTGGCGCTTCTCATTGACCGAATCTATATAAAGCATGATGGCGCTGGTGCGGGAATCGCGGCCGAGAAAATCCAGCAGCTCATCGAAGTCTATGTCTGTGGCATCACCGAGGGAAATAAATGAAGAGAAGCCGATCCCTTTGTTGTTGGCCCAGTCGAGTACTGTGGTGCAGATGGCTGCAGACTGGGATACAAAGGCTATTTTGCCGGGCAGGGCACCGGCATGGGCCAGGCTGGCATTGAGTCCCTGGGGCGGCAACATCATCCCCAAACTGTTGGGGCCGAGTATCCGCATGCCGTAACGTCTGGCGTTGGCTTGAGTCAGTTCAAGCAGGTTTTCGCCTTGTTCGTTTAATTCATCGGCCATACCGGAGGCCATGATGATCGCCACTTTGCAGCCAAATTGTGCCAGGGTTTCCACTATCGCAGGTACGCTGGAGGCGCGGGTACAGATGATGGCCAGGTCAGGTTTGATCGGCAAAGACTCAATATTGGGATAGGCCAGCACGCCCATAACCGCGTTATACTTGGGCGTTACCGGCATAATTGGCCCGGCAAAGCCCCCCGAGAGCAGGTTTTTCATTACCACATTGCCCGCGCGCTTGTCGCGATTGGACGCGCCAATGACGGCGATGGACCCGGGTTTGAACAGCGTGTGCAGAGTACGTTGGCTCATGGATTTCCCTGTCGGCAAAGGACCTTGTCTATGCTCCATGATTCCATGGCCGGAGAAAGTAAGCAATATGCAAAAAGTCGGGCTTGATTTACAAAAATACCATGCAGTAGAGGTGGTTACTCTCCCAGTGGGAATGAAAAGACAAGAGCAAGAGGAAACGCAAATTTGAATGGCGGGAAAGGGGAGTTTCAGGCATAAAAAAACCTGCTTTAAGCAGGTTGCTTGGTACACCCGAGTGGACTCGAACCACACCGACCCCTACCATGTCAAGGTAGTGCTCTAACCAGCTGAGCTACGGGTGTATTACATGATTTTCATTTTTGACTCTCTGAAGAGAGTGGTACACCCGAGTGGACTCGAACCACCGACCCCTACCATGTCAAGGTAGTGCTCTAACCAGCTGAGCTACGGGTGTATTGCGTTTTTCAGGCTGTCGCCCTCGAACGAGCGCTATATTAAGGGCGAGCAGCCGCCAGTTGCAAGTAAAAAAACACAAATTTTTATTGAGTGGCGAATTGCTGCACAACTTGCTGCAGCTTTGATCGCATTCGGCTTAATTCGTGCTCTCGTCAGAGATAACCGCGAACTGTTTGCCACTTTTCTGGATATATCTCAGACGGATAGCAAAGAGTATCGCGGCTACGGTCAAGCCGGCGATAAGCCCAATCCAGAATCCGTGTGCTCCCATGGCGGGTACCAGAAAATCGGTATACGCCAATACATAACCCAGGGTCATCCCCACAGCCCAATAAGCAAACAAGGTGATGAAAAAGGCGCTGCGGGTATCCTTGTAGCCACGAAGGGCACCGGCCGCAACCACTTGTACCGAATCGGACAACTGATATAGAGCAGCCATCAGCATCAGACTGCCTGCCAGAGTGACCACTTCTGGGTTGTCATTATAGAGCAGGGCAATCTCATACCTGAATACCACAGTCGCCACCGCGGTGAGCATTGCCAGAGAAAAGGCGATAGCCAATCCCACCTTGGTCACCAGTGCCGACACATTACTCTGGCCGCGGCCCAGATAATAACCGACCCGAATAGAAACGGCTATGCCGATGGAGAGTGGCAACATAAATACAATCGAGGAGAAATTCAGCGCAATTTGGTGCCCGGCCACGACAGTGGCACCGAGAGGCGCCAGTAACAAGGCAATCACCGCAAACAGACTGACTTCAAAGAACAGCGCCATGGCAATAGGCATGCCCAGCTTGGTCATCTCCATAATGGTGTGCAAATGGGGTTTGTGAAACGCCTTGAAGGGAGCCAACTCGCTAAAGCGTTTATGCCACTGCATATAGATGGCCATGGCCAGTAGCATGGCCCAAAACACCAAAGCGGTAGCGACACCACAGCCGGCGCCGCCCATGGCGGGCATGCCAAAGTGACCATTGATAAAGATATAGTTGGCCGGGATATTCACCGCCAGGCCGACAAAACCGATGATCATGGTCGGCAGCGTATAGGAGATCCCTTCGCTGCAGCCCCTGAGCACTTGATAGAGCACAAAGGCCGGGGCCCCCCAGAGAATGCCGTCAAGATAACCTATGGTCAGGCGCTTGAGCTCGGGCTCCAGTTCCATCCAATCCAAAATATGTGGCGCAGATGCCAGAAACAGCATCACACCCAAGGCGCCGGTTATGGCAATATAGGCAGCCTGAAAGGCAAGCGGTTGAATCGCCATTTGGTTGTTTGCACCGTGATGATGAGCAAACATGGGAGTAAATGCCAGCAATAGGCCTTGAACGAACAGAATGGCCGGTAGCCAGAGACTGGTTCCGACAGCGACGGCTGCCATGTCGACAGCACTGACTCTGCCGGCCATCAGGGTATCGATAAACCCCATCATTGTCTGGGTAAGTTGTGCAATAAGCACAGGCAAAGCCAGTTGAACTAAGCGTTTGGCCTGAAAGCCGGTGTGATTCATGAAAGCAGCCCTAACAACTAAGCGAGTGAGAAAATGTTTACAGGTATTGTTCAAGCCAAGTGTGAAATCTTGGCGATCGAGAAAAAGCCCGGGCTAAATACCCTCGAAGTCGCTCTGCCTCCCGCCTTGCGCGAGGGATTGGAAATAGGAGCGAGTGTTGCCAACAACGGTGTTTGCCTGACGGTAACCCAGCTTGCTGATGATAGGGCGTTTTTCGACGTAATGGAAGAGACTCTGGCGGTGACTAATCTGGTCGGACTAAGGGTTGGTGACAAGGTTAACATAGAGAGGTCACTCAAGTTTGGTACCGAGCTTGGGGGTCACATTCTTTCCGGCCATGTGCATACCCAGGCGCAGTTGGTGCATCTGGATATCAGTGACAGCCATTACAATATGCAGCTGGAAGTGGCCGAAGAGTGGTTGAAGTACATCTTCTATAAGGGCTTTATCGGTATCAATGGATGTAGCCTCACCGTTGGCGAGGTCAAAGGCAATCGCTTTATGTTGCATCTCATTCCTGAGACTCTCAGACTGACCAATCTAGAGGACTATCGGGAAGGGGATAGGCTGAATATCGAAATTGACAGTCAGACCCAAACGATAGTGGATACGGTCGAGCGCGTACTAGCTCAACGACACCAGGCTTAATTGTCGCCGATACACTTAATTCGCGGCCGCACTCGTCCTATATAAGCAGCCTGAAACGGGGTTTTCAGTAGAGCTGTTCGTCATCGCCATCGACGTACAGCTCTATCATGTGCCTTTGGTCATTGATGTGCATCCGCATATGGATAGGGTTGCAACATACCCGGCAATCATTATAGAACTCCTGATCGCCGCCGCTGGCGTCGAGCTCCACCTTTTGATGGTGGCCGCAATGGGGGCAGCAGATAGTCTGACTCTTGAGTTGCATGGCTTCCTCCTTTGTCCGGTAGCGCTATGCCCTTTGGACGATAGAACCTCATATCACAACACAGTTCAAGTATAGCCCCAGGCTGTGAGCAAAAGCTTGTCCCTTGAGTGTTTTTGGGTTGCGCAGGCAAGGGCTTATCCCGTAAAATTGCCAGCCTGCCCGGCGGAGACCTTAAGGCTCCTGTACTGCCTTAACCCAAGGGCTAAACACTTTTTTTAATTGATAACCAAGTGGCCCTACGTGTGGGTCACCACTGGACAAGGAATTTTCATGCCTGTAATTACACTTCCCGATGGGAGCAAACGCGAGTTTGCCAACCCAGTCTCTACACTCGATGTTGCTGCTGATATTGGTCCCGGTCTGGCGAAAGCCTGTATTGCCGGACGAGTCAACGGCGAGTTAAAAGATGCCTGTGATCTGATCGAAACAGATGCAGAACTGTCGATCATCACGGCCAAAGATGAAGAAGGGCTGGAAATCCTTCGTCACTCTTGCGCACACTTGTTGGGTCATGCGATCAAACAGCTGTGGCCTGAAACCAAGATGGCGATTGGTCCTGTTATCGATAACGGCTTCTACTATGACATCGACCTGGAACATAAACTGACCCAGGAAGATCTGGAGAAGCTGGAAAAACGCATGCTGGAACTGGCCAAGACCAACTATGACGTGGTCAAGCGTGTGGTCAGCTGGCAGGAAGCCCGTGATACTTTCGAGTCTCGCGGCGAGCCTTACAAGATGGCGATCCTGGATGAGAACATCAGCCGTGATGCCACGCCGGCGCTGTATCACCACGAAGAATACACAGATATGTGTCGCGGTCCCCATGTGCCCAACATGCGTTTCTGTCATTTCTTTAAGCTGATGAATGTTGCCGGTGCCTACTGGCGCGGTAACTCAGACAACAAGATGTTGCAGCGTATCTATGGTACTGCCTGGGCCGACAAGAAAGCGCTCAAGACTCACCTGACCCGTCTCGAAGAAGCGGCCAAGCGTGATCACCGTAAAATCGGCAAGCAGCTGGATCTGTACCACATGCAGGAAGAAGCTCCTGGTATGGTGTTCTGGCACAACGACGGCTGGAGCGTATTCCTTGAGCTTGAGCGTTTTATTCGCCAGAAGCTGAGCCAGTACGACTATCAGGAAGTGAAAGGTCCACTGATGATGGACCGCGTGTTGTGGGAACGTTCCGGTCACTGGGATAAATACGCCGAGGCGATGTTTACAACCAGTAGTGAGAACCGCGAATACGCCATCAAGCCGATGAACTGCCCCGGCCACGTACAGATTTTCAATCAGGGCCTCAAGTCCTATCGCGATCTGCCGCTGCGGATGGCCGAGTTCGGCTGTTGTCACCGTAACGAGCCTTCGGGTGCCTTGCACGGTCTGATGCGGGTTCGTGGTTTTACCCAGGACGATGCGCACGTATTCTGTACTGAAGAGCAGGTGCAATCCGAAGTCAGCAAGTGTATCAAGATGGTGTACGACACCTATTCCACTTTCGGCTTCAGCAATATCGTAGTTAAACTTTCTACCCGTCCAGAGAAGCGTATCGGTGACGATGCCATGTGGGACAGGGCAGAAGAAGCTCTGAAACAAGCGCTGCGCAGCAACGATATCGAATTTGAAATACTGCCAGGTGAAGGTGCCTTCTACGGCCCTAAAATCGAATTCACTCTGCATGACTGCCTGGATCGCGCCTGGCAGTGCGGTACAGTGCAGCTCGATTACGCCTTACCGGGACGCCTGGGCGCGACTTATGTCGCCGAAGACAACAGCCGTCAGACTCCTGTGATGATCCACCGTGCGATTTTGGGCTCTTTGGAGCGATTCCTCGGTATCCTCATCGAAGAGTTCGCGGGCCGCTTCCCAACCTGGCTGGCTCCTATGCAGGTTGTTGTTATGAACATAACAGACAAACAAGCTGATTATGTTGAAGAAGTAGTCGAATTCTTCAAGGAACAGGGCATACGCGCCTCTAAAGACTTGAGGAATGAAAAAATAGGCTTTAAAATACGCGAGCACACTTTGAGGCGGGTTCCTTATTTGCTGGTCATAGGTGATCAGGAGATGGAAAATCGGGAAGTCGCTGTGCGTACCCGAGACGGGGTGGACTTAGGCAAGATGCGAATCGATGATTTCGCCGCTAAGGTCAAGCAACAAATTTCACTCCGTAGTCTTGAATTGTTGGAGGATTAGGTCATAAAGATCAAAAAATCAGCAGGCCGTCAGGCGGCCCCGAATAGAATCAATGAAGAAATTACCGGCGTACCTGAGGTACGTTTGAATGGCGTGGATGGTGAAGCCATTGGTATCGTCAGCATCAAAGAGGCTCAGGAAGTAGCCGATGAGGCAGGTCTGGATCTGGTTGAGATCAGTCCTAATGCTGAGCCGCCTGTATGCCGTATCATGGACTACGGTAAATATCTGTTCGACAAGGCAAAAGCCCAGAAAGAACAGAAGAAGAAGCAGAAACAGATCCAGGTGAAGGAAGTTAAATTCCGCCCTGGTACTGATGAAAACGACTATCAGGTAAAACTACGCAACCTGATTCGTTTTCTGGAAGATGGAGACAAAGCGAAAGTTACGCTGCGTTTCCGCGGACGCGAAATGGCACACCAGAACCTGGGTATGGATCTTTTGAACCGTATCAAGGGCGATCTGGAAGAGTATGCGGTTGTTGAATCTTTCCCGAAAATGGAAGGTCGACAAGCCATCATGGTGCTGGCGCCCAAGAAGAAATAGCAGGGCAATCCTGAAAAGTAGCAAAGGTCTACGGGCCTTTGCTCGCCTTGCGTTTTATTAATGTCCCAATGCGGAGTTTTAGTAATGCCTAAAATGAAAACCGACAAGGGTGTAGCGAAGCGTTTTAAGAAAACCGCCAATGGTTTCAAGCGTAAGCAAGCCCATCTGCGTCACATCCTGACCAAGAAGAGCACCAAGCGTAAGCGTCATCTGCGCGCCAAGTGTTTAGTTGCCAAAGCTGACGTGCCTATGATCGCACGCCAACTGCCATACGCTTAATTAGGAGGAATTGAAAAATGCCAAGAGTTAAGCGTGGTGTAACTGCACGAGCTCGTCACAAGAAAGTTCTTAAACTTGCCAAAGGTTACTACGGTGCCCGTTCACGTACTTTCCGTGTAGCGGTACAGGCCGTAACCAAAGCAGGTCAATATGCTTACCGTGACCGTCGCCAGAAGAAACGTCAATTCCGTCAACTGTGGATTGCACGTATCAATGCGGCTTCTCGTCAGAATGGTCTTTCATACAGCCGTTTCATCAACGGTCTGAAAAAGGCGTCTATCGAAATCGATCGTAAGATTTTGGCAGACATCGCTGTATTCGACAAAGTAGTGTTTGCTACTCTGGTAGAAAAAGCGAAGGAAGCACTGGCAAACTAATCTCTCAGGAGATAAGTTGTAGTTGCTGTTAAAAAGGGACCTAAGGTCCCTTTTTTCATGCCTGTGATTTGCCTATGCTTTAATGCCTCAGACAAAAAAGCCAGTCATCAATGACTGGCTTTTTCAGTATATCGGCAGAGCTTATTTCTGGGCATCCAGGAAGCGCTCGGCATCCAGAGCCGCCATACAACCGGTTCCGGCTGAGGTGATGGCCTGACGGTAGTGCTGATCCATCACATCGCCGGCGGCGAATACGCCTTTGACGCTGGTCTGGGTGGCATTGCCGTTGAGGCCGCTTTCGACCTTGATATAACCGCCATTCATCTCCAACTGGCCTTCGAAAATACCTGTGTTGGGGCTGTGGCCAATGGCGACAAACACCCCGGCCACTTCCAAATCGGAAATACTGCCGTCTTTGGTGCTCTTCATCTTGAGTCCGGTCACGCCCATGGCATCGCCGGTCACTTCATCCAATGTCTTGTCCAGGTGCAGAACTATGTTGCCGTTTTCGACTTTGTCCATCAGACGATCGATGAGAATTTTCTCAGAGCGGAAGGTATCGCGGCGATGGATCAGGTGCACTTCGGCAGCTATGTTGGAAAGATAGAGTGCTTCTTCAACAGCCGTGTTACCACCGCCGATAACGGCCACTTTCTGATTGCGATAGAAGAAACCGTCACAGGTGGCACAAGCAGATACACCACGGCCCTTGAAGGCTTCTTCAGATGGCAGACCGAGGTACTTGGCGGATGCGCCTGTGGCTATGATCAGCGCATCACAGGTGTACTCACTGTTGTCACCTTTCAAGGTGAAAGGGCGCTGTTGCAGATCCACTTCATTGATATGGTCGAAGATAATTTCGGTATCGAATTTCTCGGCATGCTTTTGCATCCGTTCCATCAGCGCAGGACCTGTCAGGCCTTCGGCATCGCCGGGCCAGTTTTCGACTTCGGTCGTAGTGGTTAACTGACCACCCTGCTGGATACCTGTGATCATCACAGGCTTGAGATTGGCGCGGGCAGCATAAACGGCTGCGGTATAGCCTGCGGGGCCTGATCCCAGGATCAAAAGATTACAATGTTTGGCTTGGCTCATTTTATTCTCCGTGCCTTGGCAAATTGCAGCGATTGTAGGTAATTTACCCCTAAGGGTAAAGCGCCAGGAATAGAATCTTCAAGATTGACTTAATCGAAAAAAAGGAGCCCAGAGGCTCCTTTAAAGCGATTAGTTGATTTGCTTACTGTAACAGTTCGCTGGCAGCGGTATAAGCCATATTGTGGGCTTCGGCGACTTCTTTACAGGTGATCTTACCGTGCATCACGTTAAGACCATTCAGCAAGTGCTTGTCAGACAAGAGCGCGTCGCGGTAACCCAGACGGGCCAGCTTGAGAATGTAGGGCAGGGTAGCGTTGTTCAGGGCAAAGGTAGAAGTACGTGCCACGGCGCCCGGCATATTGGCTACACAGTAATGCACTACATCATCGACGATATAGGTAGGATCCTGGTGAGTTGTGGCATGAGAGGTTTCCACACAGCCCCCCTGATCTATGGCGACATCCACTATGGCGGCCCCAGGCTTCATCTTCTTGATGTGCTCACGGGTAACCAGCTTGGGCGCTGCCGCGCCGGGGATCAACACGCCACCTATGACCAGATCGGCCTGCAATACATGCTTTTCAATGGCATCGGCCGTAGAGTAGATAGCCTTGACCTTGGAGCCGAACTGAACATTCAAACGACGCAGCGCGTCGATGGAGCGATCAAGCACCACTACATCGGCACCCATGCCCACCGCCATTTGCGCCGCATTGGTACCTACCATGCCGCCGCCGATAATCACAACTTTAGCAGGTTCAACCCCTGGGACTCCGCCGAGCAACATGCCCAGGCCGCCCATAGATTTTTCCAGCGCCATGGCACCGGCTTGGATGGACATGCGTCCGGCCACTTCTGACATGGGGGCCAGTAAAGGCAAGCCACCACGGTCATCAGTAACCGTTTCATAAGCGATACAAACAGCGCCGCTGTTGACCAGTTCTTCAGTTTGGGGCAGATCGGGGGCAAGGTGCAGATAGGTAAAGAGGATCTGGTCATGGCGCAGCATGGCACGTTCTACGGCCTGTGGCTCTTTGACTTTGACTATCATCTCAGCCTTGGCAAAAACCTCGGCGGCCGTGTCCAAAATAGACGCCCCGGCATCGATATAGTCCTGATCGGTAAACCCAATCCCATTACCAGCATTCGTTTCGATAAAAACCTGATGACCATGCATAGTCAATTCGCGTACGCTGGAAGGTACCATACCCACGCGATACTCATGGTTTTTGATTTCCTTTGGAACACCAATTATCATTTTCGAGCCTCAATATACTAAAAAACCCACTTTTAATGGGCATAATTGTTATTTTATAGTGACCTGAACGTGATCAATTCAGGAAAGTCTAGTATAGTATTGCCCGGGCAGATTATGCTGCTAAACTTCCGACATACGCAAAATTAAATGTTGTTTTAGTGATAAAACAAGGTTAAAAATATGGTAAATAATAAAAAGAGTCCTGTAAAAGACTTGGATCGTATCGATCGTAACATTCTTAATGAACTGCAAATTGACGGTCGCATTTCCAACGTTGAGCTTTCCAAACGTGTTGGTTTGAGTCCAACTCCCTGCCTTGAACGCGTCAAGCGTCTCGAAAAACAAGGTTACATTAACGGCTATACCGCACTGGTTAACCCGCACTTTTTGGGCGCATCCTTGTTGGTATTTGTCGAGATCACCCTCAACCGGGATACTCCGGAAGTCTTCGATAAGTTTAATCGCGCCGTGCAGCTTTTGGATGATATTCAGGAGTGCCACCTGGTATCGGGCGATTTCGATTATCTGCTGAAGACACGGGTATCCGATATGTCTGCCTATCGTAAATTGCTGGGCGAAACCTTGCTGAAGCTGCCTTCAGTGTCCGACACCCGTACCTACGTGGTGATGGAAGAGGTGAAGCAGACCAGCAAAGTGGCCATCAGTATTTCTGCTGAAGCCTAAACCTCGATTGTTAACGAGGGTAAAAGGGAGCCACAATGGCTCCTTTTTTGATCTCGGTTGTTTACTTTTTATCCCAGGCGGCGAGGCAGCATAAAAAAATGCCGCTATCCACTTGCTTTTAGAGGCTTTCGAAGGCTTATTCGCTGCACATTCAGGTTGATTCTGGTATCTTAAATCCATCTGTTTTTCGTTTGCTTATGGAAATCGCATTTGTCTCAGGGAAATAGCGTCAGAACCCTCAGCGGCCTACAACGTCTGCTGGAAGGGGGGCTTATTCTGTGCTGCATGGTCGCCATCTATATATTGTTGGCGCTTGGCAGCTTTCATCCCGGTGATCCGGGCTGGAGTCAGTCTAACTATCAAGGGGAGATCGAAAATGTCACCGGTGCCGTAGGTGCCTGGCTGGCCGATGTCCTGTTCTATTTCTTTGGCTATACCGCCTATCTTATTCCGATCATCATTGCCGGAACCGGTTGGTTGATCTTCAGGCGTGCCCACAGACTGCTGGAAGTGGATTACTTTTCGGTCGGCTTGCGCCTGATTGGCTTTCTGTTGATGGTGCTGAGTCTGGCAGCCTTGGCCAGTATGAATGCCGGCGATATCTATGAATTTTCGGCCGGTGGTGTGGCCGGGGATGTAATCGCTCAGGCTATGCTGCCTTACTTCAACCAGTTGGGTACCACACTGCTGCTGCTTTGCTTTGTCGGCGCGGGTTTTACCCTGCTGACGGGAATAAGCTGGCTTACCATAGTCGAGCTCACCGGCTTGGCAACTATCTGGTGTTTTCGCAAGCTCAAGCAGTTGCCTGCACGTCTGTCAGGCCCGAAAGAAACCGAAGATACCCGCGGTTTTATGTCGGTAGTGGACAAGTTCCGTCGCGAGCGCGATGAAGTTGAACCAGAAGAAGTGCTCGAGGAAGATGACGATGAAGAGGTTATTGAAGCCCCCGTTAAGAAACCCGGGCTGCTGAGTCGTTTCCGTAAAAAGGATAAGCAAGTTCAAGAGAGTGAAGCGGCGATTGCCGATGACAAAGCCGACATAGAGCCTAAGCGTCAGGGCAGGGTAGAGCCGGTGCTTTCTGCAGGTGTTGCCGGAAGTGCGACTGCCAAGGCTGCGGGTATTTCTCCGGACAATGCCGAAGACACGCCACCTTGGCAAGATGAAGCTGAAGGAAGCGAGACTATCGACTTTGATAAGCGGGTCTCAACCGGTGCCATCAGCCATAAAGAGCGGCAATTGAAGGCCCAGAAGGCCAGAGTCGAAAACGGCATTATCATTTTGCCCGGTGAAGAGGGAGCTGCCAAGGAGAGTAAGCAACCCATGGATCCTTTGCCGAGTATCTCACTACTGGATGTGCCTAATCGCAAGAAAAACCCTATCAGTGAAGAAGAGCTGGATCAGGTAGCGCGTTTGGTGGAAAGCAAACTTGCAGACTTCAACATTACCGCGCAAGTGGTTGGTGTCTATCCAGGTCCTGTGATTACCCGCTTTGAGCTGGACTTGGCCCCTGGGGTCAAGGCTTCAAAAATCTCTAACCTATCCAAAGATTTGGCGCGTTCGCTGCTGGCAGAAAGCGTGCGGGTGGTTGAGGTTATTCCGGGTAAGGCCTATGTGGGGCTGGAACTGCCCAACAAGTTCCGCGAAACCGTATTTATGCGTGATGTGCTCGACTGCCAGGCGTTCAAGGACAGTAAATCCAATCTCACTATGGTGCTGGGACAAGACATTGCAGGCGATCCGGTCGTGGTGGATTTGGCCAAGATGCCGCACCTTTTGGTGGCAGGTACTACAGGCTCGGGTAAGTCGGTTGGGGTCAACGTGATGATCACCAGTCTGCTGTATAAGTCCGGCCCTGAAGATGTGCGCTTTATTATGATAGATCCCAAGATGCTGGAGCTTTCTGTCTATGAAGGTATTCCGCACCTCTTGTGTGAAGTGGTCACGGATATGAAAGAGGCCGCCAATGCGCTACGCTGGTGTGTCGGTGAGATGGAGCGGCGTTACAAACTGATGTCGGCGCTCGGGGTACGTAACCTCAAGGGCTTCAATGCCAAAATCGCCGAGGCCAAGGCTGCCGGCGAGCCGATTTACGATCCTATGTGGAAGTCCAATGAAAGCATGGAAGATACGGCACCTGAGCTCGACAAGTTGCCCTCGATCGTCGTTGTAGTGGACGAATTTGCCGACATGATGATGATAGTCGGCAAGAAGGTGGAAGAGCTGATTGCCCGTATCGCCCAGAAAGCCCGCGCCGCCGGTATTCACCTTATTCTGGCAACCCAGCGCCCGTCTGTGGATGTGATAACAGGCCTTATCAAGGCCAACATCCCTACTCGAATCGCTTTCCAGGTTTCTTCCCGTATCGACTCGCGCACCATTTTGGATCAGCAGGGCGCCGAAACCTTGCTGGGGATGGGTGATATGCTCTATCTGCCCCCGGGTACCGGCGTGCCTAACCGAGTTCACGGCGCCTTTGTGGACGATCACGAAGTGCATGCCGTGGTTGCCGATTGGCATGCCCGCGGTAAGCCTCAGTATATTGATGAAATACTGCAGGGTGCCAGCGACGGCGAGCAGGTGTTACTGCCCGGTGAAGCACCTGAAGGCGGCGATGATGAGCTGGATGCGCTCTACGATGAAGCCGTTGCTTTTGTTACCGAAACCCGCCGCGGCTCTATCTCCAGTGTGCAGCGCAAGTTCAAGATAGGCTATAACCGCGCCGCCCGCATCATAGAGCAGATGGAGCTTCAAGGGGTTGTTAGTGCCCAGGGGCATAATGGTAACCGCGAAGTATTGGCTCCACCACCGCCAAGATAAGACAGATTTGAGGTATAGATGAATAAAAGCATTATGTTTCTTGCTCTGGCCGTCAGCCTACCTGTAATGGCCGATGATGCCGGTGTGCTCAGAGAAAAGCTGGATGCCATCGCCGGCTTGAAAGCCGACTTCCAACAGCAAGTCACAGATATCAATGGCAAGCTTATTCAGCAAGGCAGTGGCGAGCTCGCCTTGGCGCAGCCGAATCAGTTTTACTGGCATCTGCAGCAGCCGGATGAATCTGTGATTGTCGCAGATGGCAAAGACGTTTGGATTTATAACCCGTTCGCCGAGGAAGTGAGCGTACTGGCGCTGGAAAATGCCATTGCCGCTTCGCCCATGACGCTTTTGGTGCGCCGCGACGAGGCCAGTTGGGCTCGCTATAACATCACTCTGGATAAAGAGTGTTTCCAGATAGCACCCAAAACAGAAGAGGCCGGAGTACAACAGGTCAGCGTCTGTTTCAACGATGACACTTTGACCCGACTGGCACTGAAAGACACTCAGGGTAATTTCAGTCAGTTCAACCTGAGCGAGCAACAGCCGCTGACAGATAGCGACAAGAGATTGTTCCAATTTGAGGTTCCCGAAGGCGTTTCCATTGACGATCAGCGCCCGGGGCAGGAAGGTTAACCTTGTCCAGCCTGAGCTTTGATTTTGCCCCCGACTTTCGGCCCCTGGCTGCAAGAATGCGTCCGGCGACGCTGGAGCAATATGTCGGTCAGCAGCATCTGTTGGGACCTGGGCAACCGCTGAGACTGGCATTGGAGGCCGGCAAGGCCCATTCCATGATGTTCTGGGGGCCGCCGGGTACCGGCAAGACTACGCTGGCAGAGCTGGTTGCTCATTATGCCAACGCCCATGTGGAGCGAATATCTGCGGTCACATCCGGGGTGAAAGAGATCCGCTCGGCGATAGAACACGCCAAAAACGTGGCGCAATCGCGCGGCCAGCGCACCTTGCTGTTTGTCGATGAGGTACACAGATTCAACAAGAGCCAGCAGGATGCCTTTCTGCCTTTTATTGAAGATGGCACAGTAATTTTTATCGGCGCCACCACAGAAAACCCTTCGTTTGAAATCAATAACGCTTTGCTCTCCAGAGTGCGGGTATATCTGATTAAGCGTCTCGATGAAGCCGAGATTGCTACCATAGTGACCCAGGCGCTTGCTGATGAAGAGCGTGGCCTAGGCAAACGCCGGTTGCAGATGCCACCTGAGCTGATGGCCAAGTTGGCGACTCTCGCCGATGGCGATGCCCGCAAGGTTCTCAACCTGGTAGAGCTGATGAGTGACATGCTGCCGGATGGCGGTAGTTTTACCGAAGCCATGCTGGTGCAGGTGGCCGGTGAGCAGTTGGCGGGGTTCGATAAGAATGGCGATCAGTACTACGACCTGATCTCAGCCGTGCACAAATCGATTCGCGGCTCGGCGCCGGATGCGGCGCTCTATTGGTTTTGTCGCATGCTGGAAGGGGGCTGCGATCCTCTGTATGTCGCAAGACGCCTGCTGGCGATAGCCTCTGAAGATGTGGGGAATGCCGACCCTACCGCGATGACAGTCGCCCTCAACGCTTGGGACTGTTTTCACCGGGTCGGCCCGGCAGAGGGCGAGCGCGCCATAGCGCAGGCGATTGTTTATCTGGCCTCGGCGCCCAAGAGCAATGCTGTGTACACAGCCTTTAAGGCGGCCAGGCAACTGGCCCGGGAAACCGGCCAGCAGCCTGTACCCATGCACTTGAGAAACGCGCCGACCGAGCTGATGAAATCCATCGGCGCAGGTGAGGGCTATCGTTATGCCCACGATGAGGCCAATGCCTACGCCGCCGGCGAATGTTATTTCCCCGAAGCGTTGGCCGATAGCCGTTTTTATTATCCGACTGAGCGGGGGTTTGAGAAACGGATCCGCGATAAGTTGGCGCAGCTTTGCCAACTCGACAGTCAAAGTGAGAACAAAAGGTATGATTAATCTGACCGTTGTTGCCCTTGGTGGTGCAACCGGCGCAGTTTTGCGCTACCTGATATCGATATTTGTGCTCCAGCTATTTGGCAGTGGTTTTCCTTTTGGTACACTGGCTGTTAATGTACTTGGCTCATTTCTGATGGGGATGATATATGCACTGGGGGAACTCAGTCATATCAGCCCTGAGATCAAGGCGCTGGTCGGTGTCGGATTTCTTGGTGCACTGACAACCTTCTCAACTTTCTCAAATGAAACCTTACTGCTGATACAGGGAGGTGAATTGCTAAAGGCATTTCTGAATGTGGCGTTGAACCTGGGACTGTGCCTGGCCATGGTTTACCTGGGACAACAGCTGATTTTTTCACGTGTATAACTGATAAGACAAGTAGACATGTTAGATCCAAAATATCTGCGTAATGAACTCGCAACAACTGCGGAGCGTTTGGCGACCCGCGGTTTTATCCTCGATGTAGACAGGCTGACCAAGCTGGAAGAAAAGCGCAAGTCGCTGCAGGTGGAAACCGAAGAGCTGCAGGCCAGTCGCAATGCCATCTCCAAGTCCATAGGTCAAGCCAAGTCCCGCGGTGAGGACGTTGCCCCTATCATGGCGCAGGTAGGTGATCTCGGCAGCCAGTTGGACAGCAAAAAACAAGAGCTGAGTGCACTGCTTCAAGAGCTGGACGCTATTGCCATGAGCATTCCCAACTTGCCGGATGAATCTGCTCCCGTGGGCGCAGATGAAAACGACAACGTGGAAATCCGCCGCTGGGGCACGCCAAGAGAGTTTGACTTTCCGGTAAGAGATCATGTGGATCTCGGTGAACAGCTCAAAGGACTGGATTTCAAGAATGCCGTAAAGGTAACGGGTTCACGCTTTATCTTTATGCAGGGCCAAATTGCCCGTATGCACCGCGCTCTGGCGCAGTTCATGCTGGATTTGCATACCCAGGAGCACGGCTACGCGGAATGCTATGTGCCTTTACTGGTCAACGAAGCCAGCCTCAAGGGCACAGGCCAACTGCCCAAGTTTGGTGAAGATCTGTTTCACACCAAACCGGCCACAGAGGAAGGTCAGGGGCTTAGCCTGATACCAACCGCAGAAGTGCCGCTGACCAACCTGGCCCGCGATACCATACTGGATGAAGCCGAGCTGCCAATCAAGTTGACTGCTCACACACCATGCTTCCGCAGTGAAGCCGGCTCTTACGGTAAAGATACCCGCGGCCTTATCCGCCAACACCAGTTCGACAAGGTCGAAATGGTGCAGTTGGTGAAGCCGGAAGATTCGGAAGCTGCATTGGAAGAGTTGGTCAGTCACGCTGAAAATGTACTGAAGAAGCTGGGGCTGCCGCACAGAACTATCGTCCTGTGTACCGGTGATATGGGCTTTGGTGCCGCCAAGACCTACGACGTTGAAGTCTGGGTTCCGGCTCAAAATACCTACCGTGAGATCTCTTCCTGCTCCAACGTGCGTGACTTCCAGGCGCGGCGCATGCAGGCCCGTTATCGCTCCAAAGACGACAACAAGCCCAAGCTTATCCACACTCTGAATGGCTCAGGACTGGCGGTTGGTCGTACTCTGGTAGCCATTTTGGAAAACTACCAAAATGCCGATGGCAGTGTCACAGTACCTGAAGCCCTGCGCAGCTATATGGGTGGCATTGAAAAAATAGGTTGATGGGTGAGGTCATATGGATAAAGGTCAGCGCTACCTGCGCTGGCTTGCCTACGTGGCCGTCATCGCAGTTTTTTCTGCCCTGTTTTTAGCCACGCTCGGCAAGGCAGCCATGCTGGTATATGAAAATTTAAAATAGTTATTCAAATAGTAAGAAGCCCCGAGAACCGGGGCTTTTTTGTGTGCAGAATCGAGTAGCTTTAAATACACTTGGCCGGTTTGGGCAGCCCGGCAATCTTGGTTGCCTGCTTGGCCGGCCCCATCGGGAACAGGGTGTAGAGGTACTTGGAGTTACCTTTCTCCGGCCCCAGTGCCTGGCCGATTGCCTTGACCAAAACCCGAATAGCCGGGCTGGTCTTGTATTCAAGATAAAAGTTCCGCACAAAGTTAACCACTTCCCAGTGGGCATCGGTCAGCTCTATCTCTTCGCCTGCGGCGATGACAGGCGCCAGCTCGGGCGTCCAATCGGAAACCTGCTTCAAGTATCCTTGAGGATCGGTCGCTATCTGCTTGTCATTGAATTGAATGAAATCTACCACGAAATAACCTTTGTATGAGCCAATGTCAGCGCTACCAGCGCCGGATAATCCAACTGTTCATAATTGGAGAGAAAGTCCTCGAGCCCGCGGGCTTTGACGTCATCGGCCACCAGCACCACTTTAAAAGGGGACAGTGCCATGGCCCATTGACGTTTCAGCAGGGCGCTTACTGCATCGCCTGCCAGCAGAAACACGTCTGTCTTGCCGGCATATCTCAGTGCGCAGGACAGCGCAGTGTCGCGCGCCGCCGATGTTTGTATTTGGTGTAATATCATCAGAAAACCATGACCTCATCGGCATCGAGCAGGGCCTGGCGGATCTGCTCGTTATCACAAATGGTGGCAGGAATAACCAGTTCGGTGCGGCCAAGTCCCAGCTCCTGCAGCGATTGTTTGCAGACCAGTACCGTCTCTATGTCATAGAGGGGCAGCGCACCCAAGGTGGCGATATAATCCTTGCAGCCGATAAGCTCAGGTTGCTGTTGCTTCAGCAGCGTAAGCACGCCTTCATCGGTAAATATCAGGCTCACCTCTTGTTCGAAACTGGCGCTCAGCAGCGCCAGATCAAGGCCTTCGCGGCCGGAAGCCGACCCATGCGGTGCTCGGCGAAAAATAATGGCTAATTTCTTCATTAAAAACTCACCAGACGATCACTCTTTTCAAGCCCGGTGACCAACTCGCCAAGCCCCCCCATGGTAAACCCAGCGGCGAGATTGGCACTCGCTTTGGCGTTATCCTTGGCATCCTGTGCTGAAAGCACACCGCGGCGCAGGGCGGCAGAGACGCAATTCACCAGATTAAGCTGCCACTCCTTTGCCAGCTGCTGCCAGGCGGCAGTTAAGTCCAATTCGTCAGACGCCGGCGCGCATAGCGCATTGGACTGGCTCACCCCATCCTGATAAAAGAATACGCAGTGAACCTCATGGCCTGCTTGCAGGGCAGCCCGGGTATATTTGAGTGCATGGAAGCCGGCCGCCGGGCCGTAGACACTGCCATTCACCATAATAATAAGTTTGCTCATACCAAAAAAAATGACCCTGAATTAGGGCCATTTTAACCTATTTTCCGTCCCGAGGGGATCAGTCATCACCACCGGCACCCATCAGATGCAGCAGGCTGATAAACAGGTTGAGAAAATCCAGGTACAAGGCAATGGTGGCGCGAATATAGTTGGTCTCACCACCATTGACGATGCGGCTGGTGTCAAACAGGATAAAGCCTGTCATCAAGAGGGCGATACCCGCATTGACTGCCATAAATACCGCGCCGTTACCGACAAAGATATTGATCACCGCAGCGGCTATGACGACCACCAGACCGGCAATCAAGAAGCCGCGCATAAAGGAAAAATCTTTCTTGGTGGTCACGGCATAGGCCGACAGGGCGACGAAGATGGCTGATGTCAGACCAAAGGCCTGAATAATCAGCTCAGGGCCGTTACTCATACCGGCGTAATGATTGAGGATATAACCCAGAGACGCGCCTTCCATACCGGTAAAGGCAAATACCCAAAAGATCACGGCGGCGGATTCCGCTTTTCTCAGGGTGACGAACAGCAGCACCAAGCCACCGATGGAAAGTCCCAGTGACATCATGGGGCCGATACCCATCGCCATGGCGATGGCGGCACATACGGCTGAAAAACCTATGGTCATTGCCAGCAGCATGTAGGTGTTTCTGAGCATTTTATTCACTTCCATAGTGGAAGTTTGGCTCGAATAAAGGGTTTGCTGAGTCATTTGCTTCTCCGAAGGTTGACTGACATAGCCCGGGTTTGGCGATCCGGCTAGTTTCCATGTTAGAGCAGTTTAAACCGTATATGGTTCCACTGCAGGTTTCCTGTTATAGATTGTGCCATTAAACACTGAATCTTTTATGAATTAAAGTCAGGCGAGCCACTCTCTGTGCAGTTTTTCGGTATCGCCCAGATAATCCAGTACCCATTTGAGCGCCGGCGACATCTTGTTGGCATTCCACGCCAGGCAGCAGGAGCTTGCAGCCAGGGGAGTGGCCAGCTGTTTTTCCACCAGGGCACCGGCGCGAATAAAGGGGCTGGCCAGGTGTACCGGCATGTAACCTATCCCCAAGCCTTCACGGAAGCAGTTGATGGCGCGGATCCAATCCGGCACCACCAAGCGGCGCTGATTGTCCAGCAACCAGGTGTGGCGCTTGGGGATCTCTCTTGAAGTATCGTCCAGGCAAATAGAAGGAAAGGGCCTGAGCTCTTCATCTTCCAGTGGCCGGTCGATAGCGGCCAAAGGGTGGGACTTGCTCACCAGAAATGCCCACTCGATATCGCCCATGTCTCTGTGATGGTAGGCGCCGCCGACCGGGATGGCAGTGGTGGCGCCAATGGCAACATCGCTGCGACCGGTAGACAAGGCCTCCCAGACACCGTTGAACACCTCAATGCGGATGATCAGCTCCACATCGGTGAAGTGACGATAGAAGTCGGCAATCAGCACACTGATCCTGTCTGCCCTGACGATATTGTCCAAAGCGATGGATAACGTCGGCTGCCAACCATTGGCTACCCGCTGGGTTTCCCGTTTCAGGTCGTCCAGTTGCTTGAGCATAATCCTGGCTTCCTTGACAAAGTGAGCGCCGGCCGGCGTCAAACTGACGCTGCGGTGATGACGCTCAAACAGCACGACTCCCAGTTCTTCTTCAATCTGCTTAATGGCATAACTCACGGCGGATGGCACCTTGTGCAACTTGTTGGCTGCGGCGGTGAAACTGCCAAGGTGAGAAACAATATCGATAAGTTGCAACGATTGTTCAGAAAGCATGGCGATTCCTTGCTGTGAGATTATTTGAAAGCATAGGTCAAAAATAAACGTTTCACCTCGATTGAGCAAGGCTTTAGACTGCTCCGGCATTCATATTACTTTTGTCTTAAGTTGTAATCAGGTTGTATATGACTCTTAAATATTTCATGTTTTTATGCTATCTCGCGCTCCTGAGCATGTTGGCTTTCATCGCGACCGACATGTATCTCCCAGCATTCAAAGCAATTGAAAGCTCGCTTGGTGCCAGCTCATCTCAGGTGGCCATGTCCTTGACCTCTTTCCTGGCCGGATTGGCCTTGGGGCAACTGCTTTACGGCCCTTTGGTGCAGCGTTTCGGTAAACGCAATTCACTGTTAGGTGGCTTGGCGCTGTTTGCCCTGGCGACAGTCAGTATAGGTTTCAGTGACAATATCATCATGCTCAATTGTGCCCGTTTCTTTCAGGCGATTGGCGTTTGCAGTGCTGCCGTTATTTGGCAGGCTTTGGTGGTAGAGCAGTATGATGCCAAAGATTCACAGCGCATCTTCTCCAACATCATGCCCTTGGTGGCCTTGTCACCGGCCTTGGCGCCTATTCTCGGCGCCAAGGTGCTTGGGCATCTGGGCTGGGAAGCGATTTTTTTCATTTTGGCGGCGACGGCAACGGCATTGATGGCGCTGACTATGGTGTTGGTGAAGCCGGCAAATGAAGGCGCTTCCAAAGCTGAAGAAAAAGTGGCCTACAAGGCTTTTTTCAACAACACAGGTTATTTGGGCAATGTGCTCATCTATGGTGCTTGCTCAGGGGCTTTCTTTGCCTATCTGACACTCTGGCCGATAGTGATGGAACAGCACGGTTATGAAGCAGACGCCATAGGTTTAAGTTTTATTCCGCAAACCATCATGTTTATTGTCGGTGGCTATGCCAGTAAGCTGCTTATCCGCAGAGTAGGCAGCGAGATGACGCTTAAGCTGTTGCTGGCGCTGTTTGGTTTGTGTGTGTTGGCGATTGCTTTGGCGACTTTGGTATTCAAGGCGCAAACCATCTATCCATTGCTTATTGCATTTTCTGTGCTGGCCGCGGCCAATGGTGCCATTTATCCGATAGTGGTTAACAGCGCACTGCAGCATTTCAGTCAATGCGCCTCCAAAGCGGCCGGGCTGCAAAACTTTTTACAGATCACCTTGGCATTCGGAGCATCAAGCCTGGTTGCTGTGTGGGCCACGGCCGGGGAAACTGCTATTGCCTGGGGGATCCTGGGTTGTAGTGCGCTGGTATTTGCTGGCTATAAACTGCGTCAGTTTGCCGGCTGGTCGCAGGTGGGGGCAGGTTTTACCAAGCCGGATCCCGCGCGTTTGGCGCTGCATGCAGAGGAAACGCCCAAAGACTGAGTGCAGATTGAGCAAATAGATAAGGCCGTGACATTTTCTGCTTTACAGTCTCATATCCTCGCTATAGTATTTGCAGCGTTCGGAGGGGTGGCAGAGTGGTTGAATGCACCGGTCTTGAAAACCGGCATGGGTTTATAGCCCATCCAGGGTTCAAATCCCTGCTCCTCCGCCATATTCAGAGAAGCCCGCTTGTGAAAACAGGCGGGCTTTTTCGTATCTCAGTTTTGATGATTGCTATTAGTCAGGTATAGGCGGTTAGAGAATGGCGGGTTTATAGCGCCGTCATGAAGGGCTCAAATCTCTGCTCCTCCGCCATATTCAGGGAAGCCCGCTTGTGCAAACAGGTGGGCTTTTTCGTATCTTATTTTGATGATAGCGATTAGCCAGGTATAGGCGGTTAGAGAATGGTGGGTTTATCGCGCCGTCATGCAGGATGCAGAACCCTGCTCCTTTGCCATATCCAAAGAGAACAGGTTTTGTAAACTGGCGGGCTTTTTCATGTCTGCTCTCCATATCTATTCAAGTTGGTCGTATTCAGAAGACCGTTAGAATTATCGCAGTTATCAGCCTTATATCTTGGTTTTCCCCCAAAGAACTCTATTGGTATTTCCCTGGTTGTCTGCACCCGGGACAGGTGGATCAATAATCCTTCGTCTTTGTTGGTTTTTCGGTATTTAACTTGTTGCTTTGTCGAACTTTAGGCATAGTGTGGGCGCTGGAAATTCCCCGGCGAAGATGGATAAGCAGGAAAAGGAAGGAGTTAGGTGATGGATAAGCCTGAAGTACCCGCAATCGGCATAGATTTGGGCACCACCAACAGCGCCATTGCGCTTTGGCTCGACGGTAAGGTGCAGATGATCCCCAATGCCTTGGGAGAGGATTTAACCCCGTCGGTCGTCAGTATCGATGAGGATATGCACCTATTGGTTGGTCGTCCGGCCGCCGAACGTTTAATGACTCATCCACGCAATACTGCCGCCATATTCAAACGTTTTTTGGGCAGTGAGAAACGCTATCGCCTCGGAGGTCAGGAGTTCAGCCCCACTGAGCTTTGCGCCATCATACTCAGTACCCTCAAGGCCGATGCTGAAGCCTATCTTGGGCACGCCATTAAGCAAGTGGTGATTTCTGTGCCGGCTTACTTCAATGATCAGCAGCGCAAACAAGTGCATACGGCTGCGGAGCTGGCCGAGCTGGAAGCGGTACGCCTTATCAATGAACCCACAGCCGCCGCCATGGCTTACAGCTTACACGAGTCCCATAGCCGACGTTTCCTGGTGTTTGATATAGGTGGTGGTACCTTCGATGTCACCATTGTCGAGTTCCAGGATGGCATAATAGAAGTTCGCGCTTCGGCCGGTGATAACCGTCTCGGTGGTGAAGACTTCACTCAAGATCTGCTCGATGGCGTGTTGCAAAAGCTGCAGCTGGAGCGTGAAAGCCAATCTCTCAAGTACCTCAGTCAGCTCTATTACGCTTGTGAAAATGCCAAGCGTCACAGTAATGGCCAGGGAGCCCGGGTCTGTTTGAGTGGCGAGCAGGATATCAACCTCGAGTTCGACGGCCATGAGCTGGAAAAGATCTGGCAACAGACGCTGAACCGGCTGCGAAAACCGCTGAGCCAGGCACTTGCCGACGCCAGATTACAACCCGAAGAGATAGATGAACTCATTCTGGTGGGTGGTGCCAGCCGTCAGCATCATGTAAAGCAGGTCGCTACCAGGTTACTGGGCCGCTTTGGCCGCCAGGAGCTGGATCCCGACCGGGTGGTGGCCATGGGCGCAGCCATTCAGGCCGCCTGTCGTTTGCGCGATGAAGCGGTAGAGGAGCTGATCCTCACCGATGTTTGTCCCTTCAGTCTGGGGATCCGGGTAGAGAGCAATGGCCAGTCCGGGGTGTTCAGTCCCATCATAGAACGCAACACTGTGGTGCCGGTATCGCTGGAGCAACGCTATTACGCCGGTCATGAAGAGCAGAGCCAGGTGTGTATCGCCATCTATCAGGGAGAGAGCCTTTGGGTTGCCAATAACCTGCACATTGACGATCTCGATATCGATATTCCAACCGGGAAAGGGTTGCAATCGGTGGATGTCAGATTCAGCTACGATATCAACGGTATGCTTGAAGTGGATGTCACCATCACCAGCACAGGAGAGGTACACCAGAAAGTGATAGATCGCAGCCCGACCGGGGTATCGGAAGACGATAGACAAGCCAGCAGGCAAAGGCTTGCCAGATTGAAAGTGCATCCCCGCGAGCAATTACCCAACCTCAACCTGACGGAAAAGTTACATCGCATGTATGAGGAATGCCTGGGAGGCGAGCGGCGTCAGATAGAACACTGGTTGCTGAGTTTTGAACAGGCTCTGGCCTCCCAGGATGAACACTATATTCGTGATGTGCGCCAGGCAATTCAAAATGCACTGGCGCACTGGGATCAATAAACAATTTCCTCCAGGGTAATTCTTCTGGGTTCTTTAAAACTCTTCGGCCAGCCGTGACGCATTGAAGACGCGGCTTGTGTGCCTGCGGCCGCCAGCAGGTGGCCAAGAAGCAGTGGCAGCGCCCACCAGAAGCTGTTACCCACCAAGGCCAACACTATGGCAAAGGTGCTCCACACCCCATAGTTGCGGGCGCCTTTAGATGTCTGGCGGGTACTGCAGATCCTGAATACCATAAACAGGTTAAAGGCCAGGAACACCAAGAGTTTTCCTTTATGAGCCTCGAGTTGCTGCACTATGGACATGGGGTCGAGCAGTGAGGCTGCGCTGTCGGGATAGATGGGGAATACGAAAAAGCCGTGCAGTGCCACCAGTAGTGCCCAGACAAAAAGGCGCTTGCCGCTGTGCAGATTAAAGCGTTGCGGCGCTTTCTCTCGGTCGTCACTGATGACCTGGTTGAGCTTATCTTCCAGCAGTTGGCACAATAGCTTGGCGGTGTTTTGTCTGTCACCGGCAAGCTTGGGTTGCGACTTGTGAAAGTCCTCTACCAAGGTGCCATTAAACCCCGAACGTGAGATGTCATTGGCCAACAAGGCTATGCAGTAACAGGCCGGATAGACATAGTCTTTGGCTTCTTTTTTCGCCGCACAGGCATCAATGGCTTCCGGATGAATGCCCCGTTCCCAATCATCATTCAGCAGACCATAGGCCAGGGTATTGTCGTCGTAGTAATACTCTTCGAAATTGATATTTTGCTCTTTCAGCTGCCCCTGAAGCTTCTCCAGTTGTGGCGTAGTGACATAGCGCCAGCTATTACTGGCGTTGGGGTGATATCTCAGTGCCGCCCAGAGTATCAGGGTATTGTGTATATCGTCAGTGGTTTCAACCCTGCGATTGATCAAGGCTCCGAGTGCCGTCAGTTGCTCGGCATCAATCTGTTGCCAGAGCTCTTCATCGCTTAAGCTTGATTGCGCCAAGCGCTCGACCTGGTTGCGCAGCTCTATGCAAAACACAAACTGCTTGGGCCAACGCATGACGGCTTCGGCAATCAGCGGCGAGATGCTTTGCGGATCCGCACACGTCTGCCAAGCCAAGGCAAAGGGAGTGTCCTTGATTGGCTGCGGCAACTGCGTCAGTGAAAGTGCCTGACGCATCGCCAAGCGATGGCTGATTTTGCTCCATGGCAATGAATAGTAGAACTCTGCCCACTCCAGGGCGATATCCGGTTGAGAACTTTGCTCCTTGGCGGCTTGCTCGCCGTTTTCAGCGTCCGATGAATGCTCAAATGCTGACAGCAATGGCTGACGTACCCCCTCACGTTGCCAGATCAGCATGCCAAACAGACTGGGATTTTCCGTCAGCAGTGACAGCCATTCTTCGGCTTCGGCTCTTTGACACAAGGCCTGCAGCCAGCTATCCGGCAGCAGGGGATGGCGCTGGCCAACTTGCAGCCACTCCTCGGGCGTGGGTTGGCTGAAGGCCTGGGCATCGGGCGCAGGCATAGTAAACCAGTTGGTCTGGCCATAACCTGCCGCCAGCGTTTCAAACACGGCATGCTTGGGTCTATTGGCGAGGATCTCTGTCGCAATGCCGCAAAGTAACTCGCCGAGATAATGCCAACCGGCTTCCACGCGATCGCAAGCCGGCAATTGAGCGAACTGTTCAATCTGTTGCCAACTGCCCAGCTGACATGCCCAGAACAATCTCGCCAACGCGCCTTCATAACCGGGCAAGGACTTCAGCGGCAATATGGTGTGGGGCATAGCGCCTTCGTTGAATACCGTCTTGTACAGCAGTTGCTCGATGAAATCCGCCTCTTGGGGTTCATCAAACCAGCACTCTTCAAAGGCGGCCGATATTCGCCAGTTCCCGCCTTGCTGACAGGCCAATGCCTTAAACCAAAGTGCCAAACGCGGCGTGCTCGGCAGATACCAGTTTTCCAGATGTTCGGCCAATAGCTGAGGCAGCTCGGCTTGCTTGAGTTCATCGGCGAGTTTGAGTGCTAAGGATTCCTTACCGCAGCGGCGGCTGATCTCGGCCAGCAGCACCAAATCTTCGCCCCAGAGTTCGCCTTGCTGCAACACAAAGTCACATAACTCAAGCAACTGTTCCACGGGCCAATTCAGGTTTAACGCTCTGATAACCCTGAGTTGGACAATCGCAAGCGCAGGGTGCAGCACGCCGCAGACATGACCGCTAAAGAACAACATGCGGATCTGTGGGAAATCACAGTCAAGCAGTGCATTTTGCAATGGTTGATAGTAGCTTTGGATGGCGATTTGAGTCGCATTATCCTGCGTCGCCAACCAGTCCAGCGGCGCAGGGCTCGGCCGCGAAATCCACCAATCGAAAAAAGCCGCCCTTTGTTGCTGCGCCTTATCGCCCCGCTCAAGTGAGCTCCACTCCAGTGCATGCCACAAATGACTGATAATTTGTCCTGGCAGCCAGCGCCAATTGAGTATCTCCGCCTGAACCCACTGTGACAGCTGGGCTTGGCAGGAAAGAGAGCTTTGGCCGACACGCTCGGCCCACTGATACCAGTGTTCATTGTCAAAGCGCAGGCGCTCATTGGCCAACATGCTCATCAGCTGCTGGAACAGACTCTCCGGGGTTTCAACCTGGGCTTTGGCAGCTGTTTGCTGGGTTTCCGGCGGCTGGGTCCGGTAGCTGTAATCTTGCGGCTTAGACTCTTGTTGCGGCAATGGTTGTGCCTTGGCCGCTGCGGGCGAGGGCGTATTCAGCTCCAGTGGTTTGGGCTGGGTTGCCGGGCGGGCCGCAGCCAAGGCTTGTTCGTAGGCGCTGCGCAGTGCTCTGAAGCCTTCCGGGTTATCCTCCGGGTGACAGTCGCGGAGCTGGGTGCGGTAAGCCTGCTTGATGGCTGTTTCATCTTGGGTGGCGGTGATACCGAGTATTTGCCAGATATCCATGGCGACTAATCCTGTGTTTGGTTGAGAAGATCGAGCAGGCTTTGCGGGGCGCTAAGTTGCGGCAATTCCATGTCCCAGTCGCATTGATGAATGGGGTTATCCCTGTCGTTGATAGCACGGCGATAGTCTATCCGTTGTCGTCTGGCTATCCAGCCATTGAGTAATGCCTCTGCTGCCTCTTCTGTGTCCGGCTCGTTGATTAAAAACATCCATATCGCACGCCCGGCAAACCAGGCTTGGGTATATTGCTCCCAAGAGCGGTAAAAATAGCGGCTTTTGGTTGCGATAAAGCTGTGGAGAAAATCGAACTCTTCCTGGCTGACCCAACCCAAGCGCAATCCTTCCCGGGTGAGATAAGAGGCGCGCCCGAAATCATAGGCACGGGTGCCGCCGACTCCGAGAATGGAATAAGTCGCGGCGACATAGCGCATTTCGGCCTGCCTACGCGGGGATTGTTCGAAATCAATAAGATATCGCCAGTTCAAGCTGGTACCACAGGCATATTGACTATAATCACTGACCAGATAATGACCATGGGTGCCGTCGTTAACCAGACTGGCAATCTGCTGATGAAGGGATAATCTATCGGTAATACCCCAGTCTTCTTCCAGTGTATTGGGTTCTTCGAGCCCGGCATGCAGGGAAGTAGGGTTAAGATAACCTCTGGCCTGGGTTTGGAAACTGATCTGTGGCGAGGTGAGTGTAAGCCACCAGATCTGATGGAGAGACAACGTATTGGTGGACATTCCAGCTCCTTGGTTTTCTTCCATAAAAATCAGCGGCTACTATAAAAGCCGTTGGCAGATTAAGCAATAATGGCGCCGGGCAATGGCGATTCTGTTGTGCAACTTGTGAGCTCGATGGCATGACTTGCAAAGCAAAGCCCCGCGAACGGGGCTTTGTGGAATGATTCAAACTAACAGCTTAAGACTGAACGCTGGTTTGCAGCGCAGCAATAGGCTGTTTTTGCGGCATGGCCCAGATACTGTCAGCCGGCCCCTGGGTCGCTCGTTTAAAGGTTTTGAGCGCGCCAAAGGCAAAGATGGCGGCAAAACCGAATGCGGTGAGATCCACCGCCCAGGTGCCTGGGGTCTCCGGTGCCCAGATTCCAAGACCGGGTGCCAGCAACGCCAGGATGGATGTCAGCGGCATTGCCAGACAGACCAGCGCCGATAGCGCTTGCAGTGTTACCGCGGCTCTGGCAGCACCACGCCAGAAAGCATAAGCCAGGGCAATAAGGAAACTGGCGTAGTAGCTCCACAGATAGAGATGATTGATATTTTCTACATGAGCATATCCCCATTTACCCAGCAACATGGCCAGCGCAACGCCTAACATTGAACCCAAGCAAATTCCTACAGTAGCGGCTCCAAGGATCCTGACTCTTCTCGGTTGCTCTGGAATGGGCTCCCCCTTGCGCTGTTTGCTGCGGCGCTTTTCCAGCCATAGCAGATTACCGCTGTAAAACAGCATGGCACCACTCATTCCGAGGAAAAAATAGAGCCAGCGACCGGGATAGCCGCCGTAGGAGCCAAAGTGAAGTCCAAAGAATACCGAAACCATCCGGCCCCAAACGCCTTCTTCCCCCGGAGTAAAGGTGCTGTTGCCCACCTCAAGGGTGTAGGGGTTCATATAAAGGAAGTCTCCTATCGGGCCGCGCATCAACGCTTCTTCGTTATACATGGCCATCCGGACCATGGGAGCCGGAGTATCCATGCCCATATAGGTCAAACTGAGTGCCTGATAACCGGGCGCGAAGCTTTCGGCCCGAGCAACCAGTTCGGTTACCGGGGGCAGGGTGCTCAGTGAGCGCACTTCGCCCTTGGGCGCTTCGCGGTTGAACATCGGCTTATCGCCATAAACAAACTGCCCCAAGGCGCCGTACAATTGATCGTGAAAGACAAACACCACCACGGTCAAACTGATAATGATATGAAATGGCAGTGCTGTGATGCCAAGCAGGTTGTGGCTGTCGAGCCAAAAACGATTGGGGCCTTTCTTGCGCCTTAAGGCAAACAGCGTTTTCACCAGTGTTGGCAGCAGGAAGATCACCCCGGAAACCAACGCCAAAAAATAGAGAATGCCGGCAACCCCCATAAAATAAGCACCGAGCTGCTCGTGTCCCATATCGCCAGGAATACCGCCGGTGCGGTGCAGCTCATCTATCAAGCGTGCCAGTTGGCTCTTGGGTTCCTTATGGGAGATGAGCTCACCTTGATTGTTTAAACTGGCATGCCAAAGCTCATCGCCCAGACCCCATTGCCGCTCACTGCCGGAGGCGTACCAACTCAAAGGCGAATGCTTGTCGCTGGCAAGATGAAGGCTGAAGCCCTTACTTAACTCAGGGTGTTGCGCTCTGGCTTCACTGAGTAGTTTGTCCATCTGTTCCAGTTTCACCTGTGGCAAAATGGTTTGCGGCGGTGATGACCAGGCGGCAATCTCTTCCTTGAACATGGTCAGGGCGCCGGCATAAAAACCGATAAACAGTAAAATCCCGGCGAGTATGCCCACCCAGGTATGAAGTGTTTGATAAATTCTGAGAATATCGCTGCGGATCTGCATTTACTTAACCCACCATAGCAGCAGCCATGCAAGCACGTTGGCCGCCATTAGCCAGAAAATGGCGCGGCGGGCACTGTAGAACAAATAGCTGAAGCTGAAGAATGAAAGCCAGAGTGGCGCTATCAGCCACATATTGAATTGCACCTTATCTTTGGCATCTATTCCACCAGGCCCCACCCAGGCAAAGATACCACTGAGAGCCACTGCCAGGGCAAAGCCCAGCAAGGCGCCGGCAAGGGTTTTTCCCAGCCAGTCAGGGCGGATTTTATCTTTCTTAATGGTTGTCATCTGTTGTCTCCCTTGAGCAGGGAAATAAAGGGCAGGGAGCCCAGCAGCATGGAAAGCAGCATTAGCCAAAAAAACAATGCGGCCGAGGCCGTCAACAGTAAACCCCAGCCGAGCAGAGCCAGCAGCAGTAATAAAGTGCCCAGCAGTTTGGCCTGCCAGGGCAAAGGTTTGGCAAGCAATGCCTGGTGTTTACTGCCTAAATAGATAAGCAGCGAACCCAGGGTCATCGTCAGGATCAACAGGAGGTACCACATGAGTTGCGATGTCCGAAGAATTGGTTTGATAAAGAATCGCAACATAGCACAAGTATTAAATCTATCAAATGATATTTATTCCTATTTACAATTAGGACCAACTTAAATACAAGTTACTGATATCAATCATTAACTCTATGCAAACCTATGAACAGTTTATGTGTTACTTCACATAAATCTGAGGAAATGAGACCGGGGATGTAATCCAGGTGTGATCCCTGAAAGGAAGTAAAACAGCATATATCTCTAGACGGAAGGGGCACAATAACCCCTTACTTTCGGTAAAATTGAGAGGATCGGCCGAGCCGCTCTTTCGTTAAGTTGTACTGACGCTGTCTTCTTCGCGCAATGGAAACCAGCCATTTCCTCTGGAGGCGTCGATTACTCCCCATAATTTGTCAGGGATCACGATCTCTGAGACTTTGCTGCTCGACAACTCAGTATCTATCTCGCTGACCCGTTGATGTTGAGCCAGTTCAACCCACTGGGGGTTCATGACCAAACCTTTGCCTACAGCGACAAGTGAGAGACCAAGAGACAAGGCTTCCTCGGCCTCCGAAGGGACGCGGACTTTACCTGCCGCGATAACCGGGACGCGGTCGGCGACATGCCGGGTGATCACTTCAGCCGTTAACTGATCGGTTATGGCATCGATAGGTCTTGAGTTGAGGATATCCATCAATGATGCATGAATATAGTCGACTTCGTGGTCAATCAAGTGGTCAATAAGCATCAGAGAGTCAGCTATTCTAAGCCCGGCTTCGACGGACTCTTCAGGGGAAATACGATAGCCGAGCAGGAAAGGTTGCTTGGCATGGGTGTCTATTACCCTGCGAACTTCCGCTACCAAAGCTAGAGGGAAACGCATGCGATTTTCCAAAGAACCGCCCCAATCATCTGTGCGCTGATTGTACAGGGGAGAAAAGAAGTTCTGGATTAAAAAACCATGCGCGCCATGCAGCTCGACACCATCAAATCCTGCTTCAATGGCACGCCGAGTGGTCTCCCCAAAGGCATGGATCACTTGTAGAATTCCTTCCTGAGTCAAGGCCTGGCTCACGACTCCCCCTTTGTTGAAAGAACCGCCAGGGGTCTTCAGAGCGCTGGCGCTGACGATTTTGGCATCGGGTACCAGGCCGGGTATGGCCTTATTACCCGCATGAAAGATTTGAAGTATGGCTGGCGCACCACCGCTCTTAGCGGCTTGAGCCAAGCTTCGCAAACTCGGGATGAAGCTATCATCATGTGCTGCAAACTCATCGGTAAAGCCTATGCCGTTTGCCATGACATGTGTACACCCAGTGATGACCATGCCTACGCCATTGGTTCGATGACGGTAGTAGGCGAGTTCCTGATCAGAAACTGTACCATCGGGGTTAGCTGACCAGGTAGTCATGGGCGCCATCACGATGCGATTACGCAGAGTAATGCCATTGGTAAAGGTAAGTGGCTGGAGGCAGGCGTCTAAATATTTCTCAGTCATCTCGCATATTCTCAATTAGTAAGGTATGCCGCTTTATGCAAAAGCGGGTTTGTCACCATCCGTATTTGGTTTGTTTACGCCGATGTTGGCTTTACTGTACAGCGCAGGTGAGTTGATGATTTCTACGATCAATCCGGCCACACTCTTGCGTGACACTTCAGTCCCCTTGAAAGGCTCATGTCGCTCAGTCGTTTCATAGTTCACTTCGTCCTTGTCCGTCAGCCAGGCCGCCCGCAATATTGTGTGATCGACATTGGCTGCTTCGATAATGTCTGCCGCCCTGCGGTATGGGTTCAGATAGCTACCGATCTCGGCATTATTCCACTCCCCAAATTTCCCGGGTACCTCGTCATAGATCCCCAGCGAATTGACGAATATCAGACGTTTGACTCCGGTAGCCGCCATAGCAGTGACGATATGCTCAGCTTGAACATCGACATCTCCGGCCAGGTTGGCATATACAACATCCTGTCCAACCATGATGTGTTGAAGAAAATGACTGTCCAGTACATCGCCAATAACAATCTGAGCATTCTTAGGCTCTTGGCTAGATAGCTTATTGGGATCTCGAACCAACAGTGTTTGGTCGATATCCTTGTGGTCTGCCAGCATCTGCACCACCCAACGGGCAATTTGACCATTGGCACCCAGGATTAATACTTTGGTCATGGGGAGAACTCCTTAACCTACTGAAAAATATGTATACGACGTCTGCTTAAACCCCGAGGGCAGCGGGCGTATTTTAAAAGTACGGGGGTATGATGCTTTGATGATTAGCCCATATACCTGTTCAAGAAACTCAAAACCTCATGTGGATGACGGCCAAACCAGTTGTAACCGTCCTTGAAGTGTTCAGTCGTTAGAGATTGGTTTTAAAGAAGGGGATCAACTTGCCAAGTGCCTGGCCAACCGGCTCTGGTTGGTCATATAGGTCGTAGTGTGAATAGCCCTCAACGACTACCAGTTCCTTCACCTTCGAAGCTGCACGCGCGTAAATCTCCAGACCATCGCGATAGGCACCAAAGCCACCAGGTATATCGCCGACCACCACCATCATCGGCGTAGTCAGCAGGGTCTCGGCCAGATGGAAGGCATCCCAGGCAGCGGAGGCAGCACGACGGGAGAATAGTGCGCGGGTACCTGCATTGTCGTTGACACAGCGATTACGGTAATAGTCAGTGGCACCGAGCACATCGACATCAGTCATACCTGCTTCGGCTGCGACTTCCAGGGAAGGGGGGACGAAGAGGTCGACCTGGAGGGCTTCCCCCTTGGCTTCGGCGGTGCGTTGCGCAGCCACGGCTTCCATCTGGCCGATAGGGTCGAAACCGCTGAAGCCTTCACGGCACAGGCGACCATAATTGACTCCGGTAATGCTGACCAGAGCCTTAATACGGCGCTCGATCATGGTCGCATTGATGGCATAACCGCCAGCGCCGCAGATACCCAGTACCCCGATACGATCTGCATCTACGTAAGGCAGAGTCACTAGATAGTCAGTTACGCGGCTGAAGTCCTCTACAGCCATCGAAGGATCTTCGGTATAGCGGGGCTCACCGCCGCTCTGTCCCTGCGTACTGCGGTCGAAGGCAATGACAACAAATCCTTCTTTTGAGAGGGCTTCTCCATAAACGTTGCCTGCAGTCTGCTCCTTGCAGCTCCCGATAGGATGGGCGCTGATAATGGCAGGGTACTGCTTATTGTCATCAAATCCAGGAGGGAAATAGATGTTGGCTGCGATGTCCCAGTACCGGGTCTTGATCATAACTGTGTTCATTGTCATCTCCCATTTTTCACGGTTGGAGTACTCAGTTGGAGATAAAACTATAGAACCAAGATTGTCATTGAAAAAGACATAAATTAGGATCACAGTAGTAAGTACTGGTTTACAATAGGAGTGCCGATGGATCCTTCGTTGCTGCCGTCACTGGCATGGTTCACCCATATTGCCCATCATCTCAGTTTCACCAAGGCGGCCGCTGAAATGGGGGTTTCCCGGGCTGCATTATCGCAAAACCTCAAAACATTGGAACAAAAATTGAACGTCAAACTGCTGTATCGCACTACGCGGGACATGTCGCTGACGGAAGATGGAAGGCGGCTTTTTGAAGTCTTGCAAGGGGCGCTGCAATCGATTGACGATGTGGTAAAAACGGTAGGAGAGACCCGCTCTGAACCCTCAGGACTTTTACGTGTAAACACATCCCGTTTTGCGGCCAAGACCCTAATCGAGCCTCACGTGGGCGAATTCCTGGAGCGTCATCCCAAGTTGCAGCTGGAGCTAATCATGGATGATGGCCTAGCCAACATCATCGCTGACGGCTGCGATGCAGGTATTCGGCTGGGCCAGAGCTTGGCCGAACACGTGACCGCGGTACCCATCACGCCACCAATGGAAATGGCAGTGGTGGCGACACCGGCTTATTTCGAGAAACATGGCATACCGGAAACGCCTGCCGAGTTGGCGAAGCACAACTGTCTGCGTTTCCGGCAAACCAGCAGCGGGACCATTTTCAGCTGGGAGTTTGCGCCACCAGAGATCGCGGGGCAAGAATTTGCGCTGGAACCTCAAGGGAGCTTTATCACCAACGATGATGACAGCATGGTGCGTGCGGCACTCCAGGGGGTCGGTATAATCCAGCATTTTGAAATTGTCGTGCGTCCGTATTTGCAAGAAGGCAAGTTGCAACGTGTTCTACAGGAATGGTGTCAGTCTTTTCCCGGCGTTTACTTATACGTTCCGTCTCGTGAGCATATGCCGAGCAAGGTGAGAGCACTAATGGATTTCTTTGTCGAGAAAAGGCTGCTGATGTCGAACGTCAGAACATAACTTACGACTTAAAGTTTTTGCAGCCCGTAAATAAGTTATAAAGAAGCTTAAAGAGGATATGTAGTGTGTGTAATAAGTTACCCGTACAATCAATTTAACATAATATACATTGTGCGCATTTATATGTGCAGCTATTTGAAATCTAGAGAGTTATTACCGGTAATCCCAGGTTTAAGGCAACTAACTTCCTCCGTGATTCACCTTAAACCTCTAGCAATAGTTTTCTTGGATTAGCTCTCAATTCCTTGCAGTCTATCCAATGTCTTGGCGGATGCACTCTGGTGCCTTTCTTCCTGGCTGGTGTGCAGATACTGCGATGTAGTGTCTATGCTTTCATGACCGGCGTCCGCCTGCACATGGGATAAAGGCCGAGCATTGAGATTGATGTCATGAGTGATACCTGTATGACGAATACTGTGCGCAGTAAGCTGTCGCATTTCATTGGCTTCCTGGATAAAGCCATCTTTCTCGGCATCATCGGCGGCGCAGTTTATCAGAAACTGAATTTCATCCCGCAGTTGACGTATGCCGAGGTTGGCATTGAGCACGCCACTTTCCCGACCTCGGCCGGCGGCGCGATGCCGTATAAACAGCGGCGTGGTTTCATTGGCTTGCGGATAGTCACTCAATCCCAAATGGCGCCGGTAACTTTGCAGTGATTGCAGCAACGCTTTGGATACCGCCACGTTTCTGGCCTTGCCGCCTTTACTCCTGGGAATATGAAAATACCAGATGCCGCTGTGATTATGGCGCTTGAATTGACTCATGGTTGGCGCATAACCGGCACGAGCGGCAATTTCCGAGATCCGCAGATAACAGCCGTACATCAGGTTAATCAAGAACAGACTGCGTTGATGTTGTGCCGGCTCGGCTTCAGCCAGGCGCTGCACGCAAGCTACAAGATAAGACCATTGCAGCTCACTGAACACCTTGAGTTGCTCTTCGGCCGGATCCAACCTGAACTTACTCTTATTGGCAAAGCGACTGTGATTGAGCCAGAGCTGCGCCGGGTTGCGCTCACAATACTCTTCGCTCATAAGATAAGTATAAAATGATGAAAGTATGGCTATTTTTGTCTTCAAGGCATTATCGCTCAGGCTGTATGGCAAGGGTTTGCCGAGCGCCTTGCGACCAATAAACGGCCGCCACTTGGGATTGGGTTCCCGACTCTGATTGAACTTATCCGTCTTGAATTGCGGAACGTTGAAATAACCCATTAACTCTGTTGGTGGCGCCTGGCAATAAGCCACGTAACGTCCCATTTCCCGTCGGCCCACATTGGCGGCAGATATGCCTGCGACATCGAAACACCAGTGAAAAAAGGTTGTCAACTCGCTGCGGTACGCCTTGTAGTTGTTTTCACTGTCTCTTTGTTCGTAAAGCCAGTCTGTTGCATGCTCAAGCAAGAGGCCGGCATCGGCCACTTTACCCAGGCTTAATTGGGTAATATAGCTGTTGACCACAGGGTTACCCTGCAAAAGCAAGTCTGCGCTGTCAAACAGCGGCATGGCAGATAACGCTTGATTGTCTTCCAAGGTAAAACCTATTCTATAGCAATGATTACTATAGATTTTACTCTTTTTTGACTGATGCCGATAATGTTATTTATCGGCACTAATCCCAGTCTCACATTGGCTGCACTGACGATCGCAATGAACTCTTTGCTTACAGCACCAAAGGCACAATTGCCAAACCTGCTTTTTGGATTGGCTGTCGAGACAACGAAAATCCGCCGCACATAATTCGCCCTTATGGATCAACTCAGCCAGTTTGCCGACGGGTATCGCCATGCAGACTTCCTGATCGGTTTTATACGATATTGTTTTGCTTTTGGTTTCCATTCTGCCACCCACTTAATGAGAATAATTCTCAATATAGTAGATCCTGGCGCTGCTGAAAATCCCCCTATACCGGCCGTTGTCAAATTTGTGAGCTATTGCTAGCCCTTCTCGATGCTTGGACTACACTTTTGAAAGGTAAATCAAAACTATTCAATTGATTGGAGTCCAACAGATGCTGATCGACATGGCCAAGAAAGGCCCGCTATTTGGCTCAAAGAAAGCTTCAACAACGACAGATACCCTGCCCCCCTGGAAAGTTCTGGTGGTGGATGATGAGCCTGATGTGCATACAGTCACTAAACTTGCCCTATCCCGCTTCAAACTCGACGGCCGCGGATTGAGCTTTATCAACGCTTATAGCGGCGAACAAGCCAAAGAGCTACTGCAAGGTGAAGAAGATGTCGCCGTCGCCTTTATTGATGTGGTGATGGAAAGCGATCATGCCGGGCTTGAGTTGGTGCGGTGGATCCGTGAAAACCAACAAAATAAAGCCATCAGGCTGATTTTGCGTACCGGTCAACCCGGGCAGGCGCCGGAAGAGGATGTGATAGTTAACTATGACATCAATGACTATAAAGCCAAGGCCGAGTTGGACTCCCGTAAGCTGACAACCAGTGTCTACTCTGCCCTGCGCTCCTTCAGGGACATTACCGAAATTGAGCAGGCGCGGCAGATGCAGCTCAACCATCGCCAGGGGCTGGAGCGGGTTTTGGAGGCCACTTCAGGCCTGTTTGAATTGCGTACCCTGCACAAATTTGCTGATGGCTTGCTGACTCAGGTGGCCAACTTGCTTGAGCTCAAAGACGCCACCACCATACTCGGCTGCAATGCCATGGATGCGGTAACAGAGCCGGGTAACGGCAACAAAATTCAGATATTGGCCGCCACTGGTGAGTTTACCAACCACCATGAGAAACCCTTGCCTTCTCATATTCAGTCGCTGATGGAAGAAGCCTTGAAAGAGCAGCGTTGTCTTTATCGGGATGATTGCTTTGTGGGCTACTTTCCGGCCAAAAATAACTGGGTCAACCTGCTTTATATGGATTCGGTCAGCCAGTTGACCGATCTGGATAAACAGCTTATCGACATTTTTGCCATCAATGTCGGGGTGGCGTTCGAAAACCTGCTGCTGAATCAGGAAGTGGAAGATACTCAGTCGGAGCTTATTTTACGTCTCGGTGATGTGGTGGAGAGCCGCTCCAAGGAAGCGGCCAATCATGTTAAGCGTATGGCCGAGTATTGCCATGAACTGGCGCTGCTTGCCGGCCTGCCGGAAACACAGGCCGATCTGCTCAAGCGCGCTGCGCCCATGCATGACATAGGGAAAATAGCCATTCCCGACAATGTGCTGCTCAAACCGGGGAAACTGGACGATATTGAGTGGGATGTGATGCGGCAACACCCGATAATCGGCCATCAGATCCTGGCTAATTCAGAGCGGCCCATTTTAAAGGCCGCCGGCACAATCGCCCTGCAACACCATGAGAAGTACGATGGCAGTGGCTATCCCAGAGGTCTCTCGGGTAAAGAGATACATCCCTTCGCCAGAATCGTTGCCATTGCCGATGTGTTCGATGCCCTGTCACACGCCCGCTGCTATAAGCCGGCCTGGCCGCTCGATGAGGTACTGAGCGAGATGCAGTCCTGCAGCGGCAGCCATTTTGACCCGGACTTTCTAAGGCTGTTTATTGATAACATAGATATCTTTATCAAAATAAAAAACAATTGGCGCGATGACGCCGAGCCTTAAGCTGTTTGCACTCCAGGGAATGGTTAATTGAGATGCGAGCCATTTGAGCAGGCCCGCGGTATACGAGATTTTTAGTCTTGCAGTGGTTTTCAGGCAAAATGTCCGATTTTAACTTATGGCTATTTCTGCTTATGGCTGTCGGCGAGAAAGTCGAACCAAGTTGAGTACTGCTCTGTGCCCTGCTGCCAACTGACAAACACCCGCCATACCATATAACCACTGCTGCAGGAGCCAAAAATCAGTTGGCCCTCGAATGTTTCCCCTTCGGTGGCAGACGGCGTCATAGGAATGACTCCCATAAACATATCCCTGCCCTCGACACGAAGTTTGAGATTGGATACCGGGCGATTAAAGCCAAGCTGCCAGTGAATAGGCTTTTCGCTGGGGGCAAAGCTTGGGTTCAGCATCAGGGAGATCTGCTGCTCACCCAATTTTTTAACACAATCGGTGACGGAAAAATCACATAAACCGGGATCTGCGACAGTTTGGGTCGCCCGGGGAGTTTGAGCCTGGTCACAACCCAGGAGCAAAAGTAGGCTGAAAACGGCGCCAAATACCTTGGGGAGAGTCGCACTATGCATAAAATTTCACCTTATGCTGCAAGGTGTTAACATTCTATGGTCAAGTTTGATCTGGATCAACAATGTGTCCGGCAGATTGGTATCTTTTTTGACGTAGCTCAAGTATCATTGCATCGCCTGACGTTTTGTCACAAATATGCAGGCTAAGCCATTGACACAAGAGTGTGACTCTCATAGGGGACGCCTTCACTCGAGTCATTTTATAACAGGTAAAGGCCAGTCCTTTACTGAACAACAAGTAAAAGTAATAAGCAGTGGAAGCAATATGATGAACCATTCCCAGCCAACAGGCGCTGATTACAATTACACCGTTGTCCGCCAATTTGCCTTAACCACAGTTTTGTGGGGCATTATTGGTATGTCATTAGGTGTACTTATCGCGGCTCAGTTAATCTGGCCACAGCTGAACTTTGAGACTCCTTGGTTAACTTTCAGTCGTTTAAGACCGTTACATACCAATGCTGTGATCTTTGCGTTCGGCACATCAGCCCTTTTCGCCACATCCTATTATGTCGTTCAACGCACCTGTCAGACCCGTCTGTTTGCACCTAAACTGGCTGCATTCACCTTCTGGGGATGGCAAGCCATCATTCTCTCGGCCGTAATCACTCTGCCGCTTGGTATCACCAGCAGTAAAGAATACGCCGAACTGGAATGGCCTATTGATATCGCCATCGCCGTAGTCTGGATCGCTTATGCGACCGTGTTCTTCGGTACCATTATCAAACGAACCACTTCCCACATCTATGTGGCCAACTGGTTCTTCGGCGCCTTCATTATCACAGTCGCCGTACTGCACATAGTGAACTCCATGGCTGTTCCTGTCAGCCTGTGGAAGTCTTATTCACTGTATAGCGGTGCTGTCGATGCCATGGTGCAATGGTGGTACGGTCATAACGCGGTAGGCTTCCTGCTGACTGCCGGTTTCCTCGGAATGATGTATTACTTCGTTCCCAAGCAAGCCGGGCGTCCCGTTTACTCTTATCGTCTGTCGATTGTCCACTTCTGGGCACTGATTGCCCTGTATATCTGGGCCGGTCCTCACCATCTGCATTACACCGCCCTGCCCGACTGGACTCAGTCTCTGGGTATGGTGATGTCACTGATCCTGTTCGCTCCTTCATGGGGCGGTATGATCAACGGTATCATGACCCTGTCCGGTGCCTGGCATAAACTGCGTACCGATCCGGTTCTGCGCTTCCTGGTGGTATCTCTGTCCTTCTACGGTATGTCTACCTTCGAAGGTCCTATGATGGCCATCAAGACAGTAAACGCTCTGTCTCACTACACCGACTGGACCATTGGTCACGTTCACTCTGGTGCACTTGGCTGGGTTGCCATGGTGTCTATCGGTTCTCTGTACCACCTGATCCCTGTGCTGTTTGGTCATGGCCGCATGTACTCCACCAAGCTGGTGAACCTGCACTTCTGGCTGGCGACTATTGGTACCGTACTTTATATCGTTGCCATGTGGATCTCCGGTGTAATGCAAGGTCTGATGTGGCGCGCTGTGAACGCAGACGGCACCCTGACTTACAGCTTTGTTGAAAGTCTGGAAGCCTCTTATCCGTTCTACTTCGTCCGCTTCCTGGGTGGTTGTTTCTTCGTAACGGGTATGCTGATCATGGCTTACAACGTGCTGCGCACTGTTTATGCCCCTAAAGACTCTCTGCCTGCCATCGCAGAAGCCAAAGCCGCATAAGGAGCAGTAACGATGAAATTCAATCATGAAATAGTTGAGAAGAACGTCGGCCTGCTGGGTATCTTCACTGTGATTGCCATCAGTATTGGTGGCCTGGTGCAGATCACGCCGCTTATCTTCCAAAAAGATACCACTGAGCCGGTTGCCGGTCTCAAGCCTTACACAGCCCTGCAGCTGGAAGGCCGTGATATCTATATCCGTGAAGGATGTAACAACTGTCACAGCCAGATGATCCGTCCGCTGCGTGCCGAAACCGAGCGTTACGGTCACTACTCGGTTGCCGGTGAGTCGGTTTGGGATCACCCCTTCCTGTGGGGTTCCAAGCGTACCGGTCCCGACTTGGCCCGTGTGGGTGGTCGTTACAGTGACAAATGGCATGAAGTTCACCTGATCGATCCCCGTGCCGTTGTTCCTCAGTCCAACATGCCTGCCTTCCCTTGGCTTGCTGAAAACACCCTTACAGGTGAATACACAGCCAAGAAAATGGAAGTGATGCGTGGTTTTGGTGTGCCATACGAAGATAAAGATATCGAAGGCGCCCAAAAAGCCGTTGAAGGCAAGACAGAACTGCAGGCGCTGATAGCCTATCTGCAGTCGTTGGGACACGCACTGAAATAAGGAGGCAAATATGGACTACGGCACAATGCAAGGGATTATTACGTTGGTTTTGATCCTGGTTTTTGTCGGGATATTTGCTTGGGCATATAGCTCGCGTCGTCAAAAGCAATTCGACGAAGCAGCTAATCTGGTGTTTTCCGATGAGGAACAACACCAGAATGCGAAGGACTCAGGAGAACACAAATAATGTTAATGAGTAACTTCTGGAGTATCTGGATCACCGTACTCAGCTTACTGGTGATCGCAGGATGTTTTATTCTGCTACGGCTCTGCTCCAAAAATACCACGCCGGAGATTAAAGAAGGCGACCTGATGGACCACAGCTATGATGGTATTCAGGAGATCAACAACCCACTGCCTAAGTGGTGGAGCTATCTCTTTTATATCACCATCGTCTTTGGTCTGCTCTACCTGGTGCTCTACCCTGGCCTGGGTAACTACAAAGGCCTGCTTGGCTGGAGCAGTTCCAACCAGAGCATAGGCACCGAAAAAGGCATCAAGGCCGACTCCGCCAAGGCGATTGCTGACGCAACGGAAGAAGGCCGTTGGGTTCAGTACGATCAGGAAGTGAAGCTGGCCGATGAAAAGTACGGCCCTATCTTCGAAGCTTACAAAGCAACGCCACTGGCCGAGCTGGTCAAGAACGAAGAAGCCCTTAAAGTCGGTGGCCGTCTGTTCCTGCAGAACTGTGCCCAGTGTCACGGCTCAGCTGGTCGTGGTGGCAAAGGCTTCCCCAACCTGACCGACGGTGACTGGTTGTACGGCGGCGAGCTGGAAACTATCAAGACCACCATAATGAACGGTCGTCACGGTATGATGCCGCCTAAAGGTGGTCTGCCTATCGATGACAGCGAAATTGCTGGTCTGGCTGAATACGTAGTGAGTCTGTCCGGTCGTGAACATGATGCTGCGTTGGCCGCCAAGGGCCAAGGTTCATTTATGAAGGGCTGTTTTGCCTGTCACGGTATGGACGCCAAAGGTAACAAGCTGATGGGCGCCCCTAACCTGACCGACAATGTCTGGCTTTACGGCGGCAGCCGTGGCGTGATTATGGAATCCATCAAGAACGGCCGCAGCGGTGTTATGCCGGCGTGGAAAGACGTTCTCGGTGAAGAGAAAGTTCACGTTATTGCAGCTTACGTATATAGCTTGTCACATCAGGCTGAGAAGTAAGTTCGTTTGACTTTTCAAAGGCCTCGATAATTTCGGGGCCTTTGTTTTTAAAAAACCACTTTCGCGATAGAATAGCCGCCCAAATAGAATAGTAGGTAAACAGTATGAGCGCTCCACAAGCCTGGTATAAGCAGTTCTGGCCTTGGTTTCTTATCGTTTTGCCCATGTGCGCCGTTATAGCCAGTTTTGCCACTCTGCGTATTGCCCTCACCAACTCCGATTCCCTGGTTGCCGATGACTACTACAAAAACGGCAAGGCAATTAACCAGGACATCCATAAAATTCAATATGCCCGTCAATTGGGAATGCAGTTTTCCCTTGAATGGCACAATGGCGAACTCCTGATAACCCAGCACGGCGGCCCAGAGTATCTGGCGGCACTGAACCTGGAGTTTTACCACCCTACTCTGGCAGAAAAAGATTTTACCCAAATGCTGACTGCCGATGCTTCCAAGGTGTATCGCTATATTCCCAATGAGTCGCTAGATGGCGCCTGGGTTGTACGAGTCGAAGGATTTGACCGTAAATGGCGTTTGCAGCAAAGACTGCAGATAGAAGCGGATAAAACCTACTGGCTCAATTGAGTGCTGTCATGACACATACAGTCTGTTTTCATTGTGGGGAGCCCGTCACCACGGGCATGCAGTTCAGTACAGTGATTGATGGTCAGGCTCAGCCCATGTGTTGCCTTGGATGTCAGGCTGTGGCTCAGGCCATCATGGATGCCGGGCTGACCAATTACTATAAATTTCGCTCCGAACCCGGCAGCAGGCAAAACGCCCTGGTGCCGGATGAGCTCAAGACCTTCAGTGCCTACGACCTTCCCGAAGTGCAACAGGACTTTGTGCACGATCAGGGTAATCAAACCTCCGTCTCCCTATCGATTGACGGCATTACCTGTGCCGCCTGCGCCTGGCTCATCGAGCACAAAGTCAAGCAGTTGCCCGGCATAGTCTCGGTGCAGGTCAACTCTACCACTCAAAGAGCCCTCATCAGCTGGCGCCCGGCCGACATCAAACTGTCTGAAATACTCAATCAAATCGGCCGCATCGGCTATCAGGCGGCACCTTACCAGCTGGATGATCAGGAAGTTCAGAGTAAAAAGAACAGCCGTAAGTTTCTGTTGAGGCTTGGCTTGGCGGGCTTTGCCACCATGCAGGTAATGATGTTCGCCCTGGCGCTGTACGCCGGTTACTTTACCGGGCTTGAGGTGGAATATCGCGACTATTTCCGCTGGGTGAGCATGATGTTTGCCGCTCCTGTGGTGTTCTACTCGGCGCAGCCTTTCTATTTCAGTGCCCTGCGGGCCCTGCTCGCCGGCAGGCTCAATATGGACGTTTCTGTCTCCATTGCCATCTGCGGCGCCTATATCGCCAGTTGTATCGCGACAGTGCAAGGCACAGGCGAAGTCTATTTCGAGTCTGTGTCCATGTTCACCTTCTTCCTGCTGCTTGGGCGCTATTTTGAGCAGGCAGCGCGGCAAAAAGCCTCGGTCAGTTCGAGTAACCTGCATAAGTTAGTGCCCTTGACTGCACAGCGTATCGGGGATGATGGCGGCAGCGAAGAGATCCCCGCCAAGCGCTTGCAAATAGGCGATCTGGTGCTGGTTCGCCCTGGGGAAGTGATCCCCGCCGACGGCTTGGTAGAGCAAGGCCATTCCGCCGTCAACGAGGCCATGCTCACCGGTGAGCAGATGCCACAGAGCAAACTACCGGGAGCTCAGGTTTATGCCGGTACCATCAACCAGGATCAACCGCTTAAAGTACGGGTGAACGCCATAGGCCAGGACCAACTGGTGGCAGAGATCATCCGTTTGCAAGAACTGGCCTCCAATAATAAGCCTGCCGTCGCCATGACGGCCGACAAGCTGTCGCGCTATTTCTCCGGCACCATACTCAGCATCGCAGCCATCACTTATCTGGTATGGCACCAGTTCTCGCCCGAAGACGCCTTCTGGGTCACTCTGTCAGTGTTGGTGGCTACCTGCCCCTGTGCGCTGGCCTTGGCAACTCCGACGGCTGTGACCTGCGCCACAGCGCTGTTCACCCGCCTGGGGGTGATTACCCGTAAAGCGGGAGTGTTTGAAAAGCTGCCGCAAATTGATGCCGTGGTCTTTGACAAGACAGGTACCCTTACCTGCGGCAATCTGACCTTGCTGGAAACCCGCATCACCATAGGCCGTGAGGCTGAGTATAGCGAGTTGCAGGTGCAACAAGTGGCGGCAGCGCTTGAAGCCGGTTCACTGCACCCGATAGCCCTGGCCTTTAGCCCTTATGCCGGCGCTCTTGAAGCCAACGAGGTGCATCATCAGGTGGCTCGCGGCATCAGCGGCAAGATCAACGGTCGCGACTTTAAGATAGGCAACGGCGAGTTTGTTGGAATCGAGCTCGCCGCCAGTGAACAGCAGCAAGTGTTCCTTGCCGATGAGCAAGGCTTGGTGGCCAGTTTTATTTTGCAGGACAGGCTGAGGGAAGACGCCAAGGATACGGTCGAGGCTCTCAAGGCAAACAATATCCGTCTGGCGATTGCCAGCGGCGATACCCGGCCCCATGTGGAATCCCTGGCTCGGCAAGTGGGCATAGCGGAAGTGCACGCAGACATGAGCCCGGCAGATAAACTCGATTATGTACGCCGTTTGCAACAGCAACATAAGGTGGCCATGTTCGGCGACGGCATCAATGATGCCCCTGTGCTTGCCGGCGCCGATCTCTCTATCGCCATGGGCAGTGGCACTGCGCTGGCGAAAAACAGCGCCGATCTGATTTTGCTTGGCGATCATCTATGGCGTTTTACTCAAGCCATAGCGGTTGCCCGTAAAGCCAATCGTATCATTCGCCAAAATCTTGCCTGGGCTTTGGGATATAACCTTCTTATACTGCCTCTGGCCGTTACAGGCCATGTCGCACCATATATCGCCGCCATCGGCATGTCGGCCAGTTCGCTGATCGTTGTCAGCAACAGCCTCAGACTTCTCAGGGTTCGCTTATGAGTATTATCTACGTACTAATCCCCATCGCCATGCTGTTTGTGCTGATTGCTGTTGGTGTCTTCTTCTGGGCGGTAAAATCGGATCAATTTGACGATCTCGAGCGCCACAGTGTGTCGATTCTGTTTGATGAGGAACCTTTGGACAACAAGGCGCAACAGGAGCAATCTCAAACGGCTGAAGCTGAAGTCACTCAAGCGCCTCAGGATAGAGGCAATGGAATATAACCTCACCGGCGCCTTTTTGGTGGGCCTGATGGGAGCCGGACACTGCTTTGGTATGTGCGGCGGTTTGGTGGGCGCCTTTTCCAGCCAGCTTCCCGCAGCCCATCGAGGCCAGAATCCGTTGGCGCAACAACTCTCGTTTCTGCTTCCCTATAACCTTGGTCGTATTCTCAGTTACAGCCTGGCCGGCGCTTTGGTGGGCGGTTCTGCCGCCGGGCTTGGCATGCTGTTTGATATCGATATCTACCTCTTGGTGCTCAGGCTCATTGCCGGTGTGATGATGATCGCCATGGGCCTCTACATTGCCCGCATCTGGGCCGGTTTGGTGCAGATTGAGCGTCTTGGTCAGGGATTGTGGCGTTTACTTAAACCATTGTCCCAAAAAGTGTTACCTGTAACTCATCCCGGGCAAGCTTTGGTGGCCGGCATGGTTTGGGGCTGGCTGCCCTGTGGCCTGGTATACAGTACTCTCACCTGGGCAGTGGCCAGTGGCAGTGCTGGCCAGGGCGCGCTAATCATGCTTTGTTTCGGTTTGGGAACATTACCTGCCTTGCTTAGCGCCGGAGTTGCCGCCAAGGCGCTGGCCGACTGGGCTCAAAAGCGCGCCGTACGCTTGATTGCCGGTTTACTCCTGGTTGGCTTCGGGATCCAAACACTCTATATCGCCCTGGCTCAGCTTGACTAGCCGGGGTCGGTGAATTGGTTTAACATGGGAAGAGTCGCTTTACTTGAGAAAGACTATGACAATAGACAATAACAAGCATCGTCGCCCTGCTGCCGGGGGCTGTACCATTCATTGTCATGATTGCAGCATGGGGACCTTATGCATTCCCTTTACGCTCAACACCAATGAGTTGGATCAGCTTGACAATATTATCGAGCGCAAGAAACCCATTCAGAAGGGTGAACAGTTGTTCAAGTCCGGAGATCCGCTGAAATCTCTGTATGCTATCCGCTCCGGAACGATTAAAAGCTATACCATCACAGAACAGGGCGATGAGCAGATCACCGGCTTCCACCTGGCCGGTGATGTCATAGGCTTTGACGGTATCCATGCCCAATCACACCAGAGTTTTGCCCAGGCCCTGGAAACCTCTATGGTGTGTGAAATCCCCTTCAATACTTTGGACGAACTCTCCGGCACCATGCCCAAACTCAGGCAGCAGATCATGCGCCTGATGAGTAATGAAATCATGAGTGACCAAGGGATGATCCTGCTGCTCAGCAAAAAGAATGCCGAAGAGCGCCTGGCGGCCTTCATCAGTAACCTGGCGGCCCGATTCGGTAGCCGCGGCTTCTCCCCCAGAGAATTTCGCCTCACCATGACCCGTGGTGATATAGGCAACTATCTTGGCCTGACGGTGGAAACTATCAGCCGTTTGCTGGGACGGTTCCAAAAGGCCGGACTGATTGAAGTAAAAGGAAAATATATCACTATACTGGATCTTGAAGAGCTCGACAGGCTGGCTGGAGCCGCCCGGATAGCAAGATAGCAAGCGATTCAATATATTGATCTCAAGCAATACAAATCACAGCCAATATCGCATGATATAGGTATATCCTGCGGAATAAGGAAAAAGCCATGAGGGATTATCAAAAGCTATTGGTCGTAGTCGACCCTACATCGGAAAAACAGCCTGCCCTTGCCCGCGCGGTGGAACTCGCCACTCGCAGCAAGGCCAAGATCACTGTCTTTCTGTCTATCTTTGATTTCTCCTATGAAATGACCTCTATTCTTTCCAATCAGGAACGTGAGGCCATGCGTCAGGGGGTTATCAATCAACGTAAAGCCTGGATTGCCGATCTGCTCAAGCCGCATCAGCAAGCCGGACTCGAGATGGACAGCGAAGTACTGTGGCATAACCGCCCCTTCGAGAGCATCATCAACTTTGCCATTCAGGGAGAGTACGACCTGATAGTCAAAGGCACCCATGAGCACGACAAACTCAAGGCCGTTATTTTCACCCCCACCGACTGGCACTTGTTGCGTAAAGCTCCAGTGCCTGTATTGCTGGTAAAACAGCATGACTGGCCGGTGAAAGGCAAAATTCTCTGCGCCGTCAACGTTGCCTCTGAAGATGAGGAGCATCAATCCCTGAACGGCAAGATCATTGAACATGCCCAGGAACTGGCGGCCAAGTTTGATGCCGAGGTGCACCTTGTCAACGGTTATCCCGGAACTCCGGTCAACCTGGCGATTGAACTGCCGGACTTTGATGCTCACACCTACAACGAAACCATTCGTATGCAGCACGAGCAGCGGGTCAATTATCTGGCCAACAGTTACGGGGTCGATACCGCCCACTGCCACGTGAAAGAAGGTTTACCTGAGGATGTTATCCCTGAGCTGGCGGAGCAACTGGACGCCGAGCTGGTCGTTCTCGGTACTGTGGGTCGTACCGGATTCTCTGCCGCGCTTATCGGCAACACGGCAGAACATGTAATAGATTCGGTCAACTGCGATCTGCTGGCGGTAAAACCCGACGGTTATAAGTCGCCTCTGGCCTGAGTCGCCCCTTTACCCGACCGGCTTTAGCTGGAATAATACGCGCCCTGAACCACAGTGTTACTGGGCGCTTATTTTTTTATGTCTGAAGTTATGCAAGAGCTGGATAAGAAACAAATCACTCGTCTCAACAAACTGCAAAAGCGTTTACGCCGCGAAGTCGGCAGTGCCATTGCTGATTACAACATGATTGAAGAAGGCGATCGCGTGATGTGCTGCCTCTCCGGCGGCAAAGACAGCTATGCCATGCTGGACATTTTGTTGAACCTGCAGCAGCGTGCACCTGTGCAGTTTGAAATTGTCGCCGTCAATCTGGATCAGAAACAGCCCGGCTTCCCGGAAGAAGTGCTGCCGGCGTATCTGGATAGCCTAGGCGTGGCCTACCATATTCTAGAAAAAGACACTTATTCGATAGTCAAAGATAAGATCCCAGAAGGCAAGACCACCTGCTCGCTTTGTTCCAGGCTGCGCCGCGGTACCCTTTATGGGTTTGCCCAGCGAATAGGTGCCACCAAGATAGCGCTGGGCCACCACAGAGACGACATCATAGAAACCCTGTTCCTCAACATGTTCTATGGTGGCAAGATGAAGGCCATGCCACCCAAGTTGCTATCGGATGACGGTGCCAATATGGTGATCCGTCCCCTCGCCTATTGCCGAGAAAAAGACATTGCCGAATACGCCAAACTGAAAGCCTTCCCTATCATTCCTTGTAACCTTTGCGGCTCCCAGGAAAACCTCAAGCGCGCCGAAGTCAAAAATATGCTCAAACTGTGGGACAAACAGTTCCCCGGGCGCATCGAAACCATCTTTACTGCGATGCAAAATACCGCGCCGTCCCAGGGTGTTGACCGCACAGTGTTCGACTTTATGGCACTGGAGCGCAATCCGGATGCTCCTGCCAGCGGGGAAGTTGCCGAAGCCGATTTGCCCGCATTTGACTTTATGGATGTCAGCAACAGCGGTCATATCGATCTCGACAGTGCCGCCAAACATGCAGATCAAAGCCAACGTATCGAAGTGGTTGGCATCTATCAGCCTTGATACAACTATTCCGAACAAGCACTTGGTGCTTGTTCGGAAATGCTCTGTTTACTGCCGCTTACTTCATCAAAACTAAAGCCACTATCAAAACTAAAGCCACTTTTGCATAAACAGCAAACGCTTGCCATTGACCTTAGTAGTATCGATTTCAGTAGCATCGAATTCACAATAGCCCAGCTTTTGATAGATATGGCGGCCAACCTGATTAGTAGCAAATACATCGAGCCAGATACGTGAAGCGTTTAACTCATTAAGGCAATACTCTTCCATCAATTGCATCGCTCTTTGACCTAAACCTTGACCCTTATGGGCGACAACAATTCTTCTGAACTCTATCTCCTTCGGCTTATCCTCGACCAAAATCATAAAACCCGCGAGTAACTCATTTTGATAAATCGAAAGATAGTGGACAGTATCCTTCGTCATTTCAGCCAGATGCTTTTCCGCCGGATAAGGCATGATAAAGCCGGCCGTATTTTGCAACTGTTCCATTGCCACGAATTGGCCAATCTCAGTAGCAATAGCCTGCCTTAATTCAATCATCTTACTTCCGATCTCAAAATGCTAACCGCACTATTCTATATGTTGCAGGAGAGACGATATCGGACCTGTGCCGGATACGACATAAAAATCCCCGCAATGCGAGGCTCTGCTTTGTTTGACCATAAACCCAGCGGGTTTAGCGGTTACTCGTTTGTCATTTGCCTGGCGCGACCCAAGGGCTGATCACTTTGGGGGTAGCGTCAAACTTCAGCGTCTCGAGTAACGCGATTTCCTTGTTACTGAGTTCATAGCGCTTATCCAGCGCCTGATGGCGGCCATCGAACCAAGCACCATTTTCACTGCCGCTAAACTCTATGCTCAAACCCGAGATAGGCTTGGCGAAGTACTTCATGGGAAAGCCTTGCATCTGCTTCAGTGCTTCATTCATTTGACTGCTGATGTTTCTCAGCTCATCGCCGCTGTATTCTTGCTTGGGATTACGCACTCTGAGCTGCATCCCAATGCCACAGCCTTGCCCTTCACCTGCAATCTCAAGATTAATCAAGGCCCTGGCATTCTTGAGTTTTTCATCAAAGGGAATAAATAGCCGTTGGCCGGCATCGAAGGTCAGCGGAAAGCGCTCAGTCTCTGTACTGATACTGCCGGCTTTCACCTGACAGTTCTGGGTTTCAGGCACTGTAAACGCCAGATCTATGAGCTGATAATTCCCCTTATTCATCACTTTCATCCGCGCGTAAAAGTCGGCGTAGTTCAAAGATACCTGGCTCGCCATCAAAGAGGGTGACAGCAACAAGAGTGCACTAAACAGCAGTTTTTTCGACATGGTTATCCACCAAATATTCTTCGTTGTGACGCAGCATATCGAGCAATTCGTCTATGTAGGCTTCCTGACGCTCCGAGTAGTTGACCAAACCATAGACCAGCTTTTCAGCGATCAGCGGTTCTTGCTGGCTACGGAGATCGGCGCGAATGGAGCGAAACAGAGAATAGGCTGCATTGGAATTAAGATTGCGCATATAGGAAGCCACGGAATCATCGACCGATTTAAATACCGCAACCTCATGGGCCATGCCCTCGCTGCGTGACTGCGGCACCAAGCCGCAGCCTTTCTTGAAACACCATTGGCCAAAGAAATTGAGTCCTTCGCGGGCAAAGCGTGAGCTGCCCCAGCCGGTCTCATTGGCCGCCTGGATAAGTACCATAGATTCGGGGATCACATCGACCCGACGCAGCAATTTATTGATGCTGTCGCTATCGATAGCGCGCATGGCATATTGATACTTTTCCGCCAAGCGTTGAATACGATATTGCTCGGCATCATTGAGCTGATGCTGGTTTTGCAGATGTTTTTGCACCTGCTCGAGGAATTTACGTTCCTCGGCGATAATCCGGTTTTGTTTTTGCACGGCCGGACGCAGGAAGTCAAAAAACGCCTGTTTCTTGTCGCTGACAACACTGATACTGCTGAAATCGGGGATCAAGCTGACGCCCAATTGGTTCTTTATCAGTGGCGCTGAAGTCTGCTCGGCGGTTTTCAAGCTGGGTATCAAATACACTCTCAGTGCCAATACCGACAGGATCACCAAAGCCAGTGCCAGGGTAAATGAGCCAAGTTTTCCGGTTTTCAATCAGTCTTTCCTTTTGCCTGTTGCCCAAAGGTTACGGGGAAAATGTCCGCGCATTATATGTCAGATATCTCTTTTCACAAAATCAGCCGCTGGCAGCTTTCCCCCACTAATGTAGAATGTAAGGGTTTGAAACCGCAGCAAGGATCCGCTATGCAAGCGCAGTTGTTCAGTCAATATCGGCAAGTTGTTGCCATTGGCGGTGGCCATGGTTTGGGAAGAGTCCTGTCAGCCTTGGCGTTTCTGGGTAACCACCTCACCGGCATAGTGGCGACAACAGACAATGGCGGCAGCACTGGCAGGTTGAGAAACAGCAATGACTGTATCGCCTGGGGCGATCTACGTAACTGTCTCAGCCAGCTGGCCCATAAACCTTCTGTTGGCTCCTTGTTGTTCGAATACAGATTTGATGGCCAGGACGAACTCAGCGGCCATAACCTGGGCAATCTTATCCTGACCGCGTTGGATCAGCTCTGCGTCCGTCCGCTTGAGGCTATCAATCTTATCCGTGGCCTACTCAAAATCGAGACCCGTCTGTACCCCATGTCGGAACAGCCCACACACCTTTTGGCACTCGATGTCTCCGGCAGTAAGGTGTTTGGTGAACTGGAAGTCGACAGCATGGCAGAGCGGCCCGTGGCAATGAATCTTGAACCTATGGTTCGGGCCACAGAGGAAGCGGTGGCGGCGTTGACGGCTGCCGAACTGATAATTTTAAGCCCGGGAAGCTTTCTCACCAGCTTGATGCCGCCTTTGCTGTTGCCCGAGTTGGCTGCCGCCATTAAAAACAGCGCCGCTAAAGTGGTATTTATCGATAATCTGAAGCCCGAGGCTTCTGTGGCAGGCGAACTCAGTCTCAATGCCAAACTGGATTGGTGCCAGCAACTCATAGGCACAGGGCGTATTGATGCTGTGCTGTGTCATGGTCAGCCTGCGCAAGAAGGATTGATTTATCGCTCGCCGCTTGCCGACCCAATCCAGAGTGGCTGCCACGACAGAGATGCCTTGGTCAGCGCCCTGGTGCAAGCTCTGCAGCCGAAGAAACTCATTGCCTGAGCAGCATTTTTTACACAGTTTTTTGTGGCCGGATAAGTAAAAAGGACAGCCGCAGCTGTCCTTTTTTTAAGTTTAGCAAAATCCAACGGGCTTAGAGCACCTTGGCTATCGCCTTGCAGATAACCGGCATATTGGTCTTGGTCATCCCGGCAACACTGATACGGCCGGAGCCGACAATGTAGACGCCGAACTCATCTTTAAGCCTGGCAACTTGTTCCTTGTTGAGGCCCGAGAAGCTGAACATACCGTTTTGACGAGAAATGAAGCTGAAGTCGCGATCGACGCCTTCGGCCTTGAGGCTTTCAACGAACAGGGTTCTCATGCTGGCTATGCGCTGGCGCATTTCAGTCAGTTCTTGCTGCCACAGGGCATTTAGTTCACCGTCGTTGAGAATAGTGCTGACAATCATGGCACCATGAGCCGGTGGATTTGAGTAGTTGGCGCGAATGGTACGCTTAACCTGACTGAAAGCCCGAGCAGCAGATTCACTGTCTTTGGCCACCAGAGTCACGGCGCCGATACGCTCATTATAGAGCCCGAAGTTTTTCGAGAAAGAGTTGGCAACCAGCAGCTCAGGCACCAAGGCGGCAACGGCTCTGAGCCCTTGGGCATCTTCTTCAATTCCAGTACCAAAGCCCTGATAGGCAAAATCAAACAGAGGAACCAGGCCATTTTCGGCACACAGTTTGGCAACTTGCTGCCATTGATTGATATTCAGATCGATACCGGTCGGGTTGTGGCAGCAGCCGTGCAGCAGCACAAGATCACCCTCACTCGCCTGCTGCAGATCTGTCATCATGGCATCGAAGTCGAGATCATGGGTTTCTGCCTGATAATAGCTGTACTCTTTGATCTCAAGCCCGGCGGTTTCGAAGATGTTCTTGTGATTGGCCCAGGTTGGGTTGCTGATCCAAATGGTTTTGCTGTCTGTGTTGCTCAGAACAAACTCGGCAGCGACCCGCAGCGAGCCGGTACCTCCCGGCGCCTGAGCCGTTACTGCTCGGCCAGCGGCGATTATGACGTTGTCTTTACCGAATAGCAGTTGTTGAACCGCCTGGTTATACAGGGCAACCCCTTCTATACCGAGATAGCTCTTAGTCTTTTCCTCTTCGAGCAACTTGGCCTCTGCCAACTTGACCGACTTGAGTACCGGGGTCTGGCCAGCCTCATCCTTATAGATGCCAACACCCAGGTTGACTTTATCCGTGCGGGGATCGGCTTTAAAAGCCTCGGTTAAACCAAGAATGGGATCGGCCGGCGCGGCGGTAATCTGAGAAAAAATCATGACAGCTTTCCTGTAATTGGACATGTAGGGACAAATCGGCTCCATTTATACCATTGTCCTCGCCCGGGTTATAGTCTCCTTGGCAGATTCTGAGTCATTTAATTTATTACTTGAAGGATATTCACTCAGAAAGGAAATTTGTCATGGATATGACAACGAAATGCGCTACGGATGGCTGCAGCCTGTTTGTGATGTCGGTTAGGTTCGGAAATGAAAAACGGGACCCAGTTAATACTGGGTCCCGTTATCAGAATCTGGCGGTGAAGGAGGGATTCGAACCCTCGATACGTTGCCGTATACACACTTTCCAGGCGTGCTCCTTCAGCCACTCGGACACCTCACCGTACGTTGGACATTGCGTCTCAACGGGGCGCTACTATAGAGAACTCCAAAGGCCGGGTCAATGCTTTATCGCGCATTATCATCCGTTCGCTTGGTTTTTAGCCTTGAAGGACAGAACAGTCTGAGATGACTTCCCTATCATCCCCTGGGCTTTACAAACGAAAACGGGGTTCAGCCTAAACTGAACCCCGTCGTCTAAATCTGGCGGTGAAGGAGGGATTCGAACCCTCGATACGTTGCCGTATACACACTTTCCAGGCGTGCTCCTTCAGCCACTCGGACACCTCACCGCATCGATACTATTTACTGTGCGTATCAACACATTCAGCAAGAGATATCTCTATCCCCTTGATAGAGCGGTACTTTACGCAAAAGGCGAATGCCGGTCAAGCAAAAATCCGCCTTAATATCCGTTTGCGCGTTTGCTGAACAAAGCGGGTGAAAAATGCCGCAATCAATGTTCATTGAGGCGGAATTTACTCACTTCATCGCTCATCTTGTTGGCGTCTTTAATCAACAGCTCATTGAGTTTGCCAAGCTCATTGGCGATATCCTGAGTATTACGGTAAATATCGCTAATCTTCATAGCGTTGCGATTCACCTCTTCTGATACGGCCGATTGCTCATGGGTCGCGGCAGCTATCTGTTCATTCATGCTATCGATAACCTCCACGTGCTCAACTATGCGTCTTAGTTCCTCACCGGCGCGATTGGCCTCATCGACACTGGTACCCGCCTGCGTCTTGCCTTTGGTGATGGCGGCTACCGCCACTTCGGCGCCCTGTTTGAGCCTTACTGTCATATTACGAATATCTTCGGTGGAAGATTGTGCCCGCTGCGCCAGATTGCGCACCTCATCGGCCACCACGGCAAAGCCGCGGCCCATTTCGCCGGCCCGGGCGGCTTCGATGGCGGCATTCAGAGCCAGGAGATTGGTCTGCTCGGCTATGCCACTGATGACCTCCAGTACACTGACAATGCCGTGAATATCTTTATCCAGTTTGGATATTGCATCGGCGGCATAACTAATCTCTTCAGCCAGTTCATTGATGGCCGATGCCGTGCGCCCCACTTCCAGGCTCCCTTCCCTGGCCTCAGTGCTGGCTTGATTGGATGCTTCCGAAGCCCGTACCGCATTGGAGGCAATTTCCTGTACGGTTGAGCTCATTTCTGTCATCGCCGAAGCCACTTGTTCTGTCTCACTGTAGCCAACAGATACATCGGCCTGCATCTGGGTCGAGTGTTGTTCCATCTGTTGCACCACTCCAAGCAGGGTCTTGCTGCTGGAGCGGACGCGCAGTATTACCTGTTCAAAGTCAGTCATCATACTGTTGAAAGACTCGGCAAGCTCGCCAAATTCATCTTTGCCCGTATGGGGCAAACGCACGCTTAAGTCATAGTGAGCCCTGGCTCGGGTTACGCCCTGATGTAACTCCCTCAAGCTGCCGTGCAGATACTTGAGTATGATGCTGGAGACCAGACTGACAATGATCAGACCTATCACCATGATCCCAAGTAGAAGCCAGGTCTGATTGGCTGCGCTTTGCTGTTTACTCAGAGTCTCTGCCAGCAGTTTGTCTGACAGCTGCTGCTCAAACTTATGCAGAAGATCGATACGGGCAGTGGATTGGGTAAACCAGGTTTCGGGAGATTGAGACTTGAGATCTTCGGCTTTCTGACCAAAGGCCAATTCCCTCAAGCGCGCCACTTCAGCCACTGCGGCTTGGGCTTGCAATACCTGTAGATTCTTGAGTGCGGTTTCATCAGCCAAGGCCACAAACCTTTCCTGATAAGCGTCCTGCTCGGAAACCAGAGTGATAAATTTGCGATAGACACCGGGTTTGAACTCACTCTGGCCGAAGGTTGAACTCAGTACGGCCCGCTCGATACCGGCGCGTTCCTTCATCTGCAAAAAGGCAGAGAATGCTGCAGCTTGCATGGCAATTTGTTGATCGCCGCCCTTCTGTACACTGAGATCGACAATCGACAACAGTAATTTATTCAGTTGAGTGTAAAACGCCACTTCTTCAGCAACGCTTATCCCTTGTCTATCAACCTGGCTGCGAATTTCTCTCAAGCGGGCAATGCTGTTCCTTGCCTCGGTTAAATCAGCGGCAAAATCGGCGGGCAGTTGATGATCATTCAAGAAATCATTGAATTGTTGGAGTTGATTATCTGTGAGTTGCCGCTGGCCCGGCAGTTTGTCGGCAAAGCTCTTGCCCTTGGAGCCGAGATAACCGGCGCTCATGCCGCGTTCTTTTTGCAGCTCATGCACCAGCGCCGAGTTAACCACCGCCAGTTCACTGAGATCCAGCACTTCTTCCAGGCCATTGGCGAGCGACAGCCGATCGCTGAACAACAAAATACCAAACAGGGTTGCCGCAATGAAAGGCGGCAGGATAACCAAGAGAAATTTTTGTTTCAGAGGAAGATTTTCAATCCATTGCCATTTCATTGATGCATCCTTTAAGCAGCTAACTTACTAATTTATTGCTATGAAATACAATTTTTAGCATACGTCGGCAAGTATAGTCGATGAAACCGAGTGTAAATGGAAAAAGAGCCTGCATTTGCAGGCTCTTTGACTTGGTTCAAACTCTTGTGGGTTTATCAGGCGTTGCCTTTGACTTGCATGTTGAGGGTCTTGGCAAAATCCAGCATCCGGGTCAGAGGCACCAGAGCCCCTTGACGCAGCGCTTCATCGACAAAGATCTCGTGCTGGCTGTTGTCCTGGCTTTCCAGCGCACTGGCTATAGCCTTGAGGCCATTCATTGCCATCCAGGGGCAGTGAGCACAGCTGCGGCAAGTGGCGCCTTCACCGCCGGTTGGGGCTTCAATCAGGGTCTTGCCCGGTGCAGCCTGTTGCATCTTGTAGAAGATGCCTCTGTCAGTGGCCACGATAAAGGTATCATTGTCCATGGTCTGGGCAGCTTTGATCAACTGGCTGGTTGAACCTACTGCATCGGCCATTTCCACCACACTCGCCGGAGATTCAGGGTGGACCAGAATAGCGGCGTTCGGGTGCTGCGCCTTTAATTGACGCAATGCCCTGGCCTTGAATTCATCGTGAACGATACACTCGCCCTGCCACATCAACATCTCGGCACCGGTTTGCTTGGCAATATAACTGCCCAAGTGACGGTCTGGCCCCCAGATGATTTTTTTGCCTTCACTATCCAGGTGTTCAACGATTTCCAGCGCTATGCTGGAAGTCACCACCCAATCGGCCCGGGCTTTGACCGCAGCCGACGTGTTGGCATAGACCACAACAGTGTGATCCGGGTGCGCATCACAGAAGGCACTGAACTGCTCAATAGGACAGCCAACATCCAGAGAACAGGTGGCTTCCAGAGTCGGCATCAGAATGGTTTTTTCCGGGCTAAGGATCTTGGCGGTTTCCCCCATAAACTTAACCCCGGCAACGATGAGCTTCTTGGCAGGATGATCGCGACCAAAACGCGCCATTTCCAACGAGTCGGAAACGCAGCCACCGGTTTCCTCGGCCAGTGCCTGAATTTCAGGATCCGTATAGTAGTGGGCAACCAGAACCGCATTCTGCTCCTTGAGCAGTTGCTTGATCCTGGCTTTGTATTCGCTTTTTTCCTGTTCAGACAAGGGAACCGGTTTTGGCGGGAAAGGATATTGAATGTGTTCTATGCTTGGTGCTACCTGACTCATAACAGACCCAATGCGACTAATACTGTTGGCGATTATACGAAATCTGCCATCAAATCGTAACCACTTTGTGTTTGGGATCAAATAAAGCCATTGCCTTAAGAAGGCAAGAATAGTGATGCTCCCGAAGTACACCTAAAACAAGGCCCCGCATTGCAGGGCCTTTATGATTATCTCATCGCCAGCAGCATTTCCTGCGGCTGCTCGAGATACTGTTTCCACAGATTACAGAAGCGGGCAATAGTACCGCCATCTATTACTCTGTGGTCACCTGACCAACTGACCTGCATCAGTTTACGGGCTTCGACCTCACCCTTGGCATTGAAACGCGGCAGGGTTTGCACCTTACCCAAGGCCACAATCGCCACTTCGGGTTTATTGATGATAGGTGTCGCCACAGTGCCGCCCAGAGCGCCTATGTTGGAGATAGAGATGCTGCCATCTTTAAGATCGGTCGGTGCGACTCTACCCGAGCGCGCTGCCTGGGTCAGACGGGTAACTTCGGCGGCGACATCCAGAATCGACTTATCCTGCACATCCTTGACGTTGGGCACCAACAAGCCAACCTTGGAGTCAACGGCCATACCTATGTTATGACGGCCAAGATAGGTTAGCTCAGTGCAATCGGCGTTCACTCGGCTGTTGATCACCGGAAACTCGGTCAGCGCCAGCGACATGGCCTTCATAAAGAAAGGCATCATGGTCAGCTTAAGCTCGTCATTGGAGTACTTGGCCTTCATCGCTTCACGAAGGGCGATAAGCTCGGTCAAGTCCAGCTCTTCGCAGTAAGTAAAGTGCGGAATGCTGGAAACTGACTCCGTCATCATCCGCGCCATCACAGCGCGAACGCCCTTGATAGGCTCTACCCTGTCGTTTGCCGTTGCCGCTGTGCCGGTTTGCACTTGGCCCTGTGGCAAAGTTTGGGGTTGTGCCTGAGGAGTCGCCCCCTTGAGGAAACGCTCGATATCCTCTTTGTAGACCCGGCCGTTTTTACCACTGCCAGGCACTTTGGCGATATCGACATCCAGGCTGCGAGCCATACGTCTTACCGCTGGGCTCGCCAGCGCCTTACCTTGGGGCACCATACTGCTGCCAGCAGTTTGCGAACCGCTATGGGCTTGAGTCTGGGCTTGAGAGGCGGCAGAGGTTGAGCCAGATGATGCACTTGCTGCAGCGGTTTGAGCCACAGGTGCACTGGCGGATTCAGCGGCAACTTCAATGGCAAACAGTGGCTGATGCACTTGGGCCAACTGCCCCTTACGGTAGTGCAGCTTGACGATTTTACCGGCCTTCATCGCCGGGATTTGCACCAGTGCCTTGTCTGTCATTACATCGCAGATGGGTTGATCTTCAACCACAGTGTCGCCTTCTGCGACCAGCCACTCCACCAGTTCGCACTCGACTATGCCCTCGCCAATATCCGGCAGCATAAAGTCTTCCACCTGGCTACCGACACTAGCCGCAGCGTTAGTGCTAGGCGATGCAGCGGTATCGGCGCCGGCCACATTGGCTGCTGGCGCTTCACTGTCTACAGCGTCCACTTCCACGGCATACAAAGGCTCATGCACCTTGGCAATTTCACCCTTGGCGTAATAAAGCTTACTGATAACACCGGGGAAAGGCGCAGGAATTTGCACCAGTGCCTTGTCTGTCATCACATCACAAACGGGTTGATCTTCGGCGACGCTATCGCCCTCAGTCACCAACCATTCCACCAGTTCACACTCGACAACACCTTCGCCTATGTCGGGCAAAATAAAATCTTTAATCATCCTGGCTCTCCTAGAAATTCACCGAGGCCTTGATGGCTTCAAAGGTTTTAAGCGCATCCGGCATATATTCTTTTTCGTGGATCAATGGATATGGCGTATCCAGACCACAAACCCGGCTGATGGGCGACTCCAGGTACAGGAAACATTCCTGTTGGATGGTAGCGGCAATTTCACCGGCAAAACCACCGGTCAGCGGCGCTTCGTGGTTGATAAGCAATCTGCCGGTCTTTTTCACCGACTCGGCCACGGTTTCCACATCCCAAGGGGCGAGAGTACGAAGGTCGATGACTTCACAGTCAATACCTTCCTCTTTGGCCATATCGGCTGCTTTCTCTATGATTTCCATCTGCGCACCCCAGGCAAGCAGAGTAATATCTTTACCTTCACGAACCACTTCGGCTTTACCCAGCTCCAGTTGATAATCGCCTTCCGGCACATCGCCGACAGACGCGCGATACAGGCGCTTGGGCTCGAAGAAGACCACTGGGTTGTTATCGCGAATGGCGGCCAGCAGCAGACCCTTGGCTTGGTATGGGTTACGGGGAACCACCACCTTAAGACCGGGTGTTTGGGTAAAGTAGGCTTCCGGTGACTGGGAGTGATAATGACCGCCGGCAATGCCGCCGCCATAGGGGGTTCTGAAGGTCAGGCCGCCGACATCAAACTCGTTGCCGCTGCGGTATCTGAACTTGGCCGCTTCGTTGACGATTTGATCGAACGCCGGGAAGATGTAGTCGGCAAACTGGATTTCCGCTACCGGCGTCATACCGTTGGAAGCCAGGCCGTTGGCAAAGCCGGCAATCCCCTGCTCGGTGAGTGGAGTATTGAAGCAGCGCTCACGGCCAAACTTTTCCTGCAAACCGGAAGTTGCCCGGAACACACCGCCGAAATGGCCTACGTCTTCACCGAAAACCAGCATTTTTTCGTCGGCTTCCATCGCTATGGTCAGGGCATTATTGATGGCCTGTAACATATTCATCTGTGCCACGCTTATGATCTCCCTGCTGTTTTAGGATAGGCTTTCGGATACTTGGCAACGTGGGCCTTAAGCTCGGTTAATTGCTGCTTGAGCGCCGCTGTCGGCTGATCAAAAACGTCTTCTATGATGGCGTCTATGGCTGGTGCCGGAACCTTTTCGGCCACTTTTACCGCGGCCAGCACTTCCTCGCGATACTTCTCATACAGCTCGGTCTCGTCGCTTTCCTTGAGCCAGCCTTTGTTGATAAGCCACAACTTGAAGCGTTTCACAGGGTCGTGCTGTTGCCACTTGGCTTCTTCCTCTTTGGAGCGATAACCGGATGGGTCGTCGGAAGATGAGTGGGCACCCAGGCGGTAGGTCATGGCTTCAATCAGCACAGGCGCGTTGTTTTCAAGCGCGTAGGCTCTGGCTTGCTGAGTTGCGGCCAGAACCGCCAGCATATCGTTACCATCGACTCTGATGGTGTGCATGCCATAACCAACGCCGCGGCTGGCTATGCCGTTACCGGCGTACTGCTCTTCCGTAGGGGTTGAGATGGCGTAGCCGTTGTTGCGGCAGAAGAAGATGACCGGCGCTTTGTGAACTGCGGCCATATTAAGACCGGCATGGAAATCACCTTCAGAGGCGGCACCTTCACCGAAGTAACAGATAGCGACATTACGCTTGCCCTGCATCTTCAGCGAGTAACCTACGCCGGATGCCTGCGGGATCTGAGTCGCCAGCGGTGAAGAGATGGTTTGATAGTTGAGTTCACGGCTGCCGTAGTGAATAGGCATCTGCCGGCCTTTGCCCAGATCTTTCTCATTGCTGAACATCTGGTTCATAAACTGCTCAGTGGTAAAGCCGCGATAACGCAATGCGGCATGTTCGCGGTACTGGGCAAGGATCACATCCTTGTCATCCAGCGCGGCGGCACTACCGATAACGGCGGCTTCTTCACCGATACAGGTCATGTAAAAACTGATCCTTCCCTGACGCTGGGCGCCCAACATACGTTCGTCCAGGACACGGGTAAAGACACAGGTATCGAATATCTTGCGTGACAGGGCTTCATCTATGACGGGCAATACTGCCTCTTCATAGGTGGTGCCGTCGGCCTGAAGTATTTTGAGTACAGGGATATGCAGCGAGTCCTTGTTCAAAAAACTCACCCGATGCACCGTCTCATTCATATTTGTTGCGTTGCTCATAGTGTGCTCTTGTTATCTCTGGGTTTGTCCGGCTCGAAACCGGCCCTACCGATTTTTTCAGTACGCGCCTCGAACATTACGTTAACGTAAACTAGCAAGCAACTCCCGCCTTGGGTGCTTTGCCAACTAGCATGGGATCGGCGCGTATATATTGGTTTACAATTCAGGCCAATGGCACCTCTGTGGCCTGAACCAGGCAGATCACTGTACGTTGGCCAATGGGCACCTTGGCGTTGGGAAACACCACGGCTTCCGAGTCCTGCTCTACTCGAATATCCCGGCCCGCTTCCCGCGCCAGCACATATCCCTTGGGGAAAGCTGTGAAGTTTTCCACATCGCTGGCGAAGGTAAATTCAAAGTCGTCGGCCTGCTTATTGATGACCCTACAGACCTGATAGATATTGACCCGCTCAAGCGCCTGCTCCTCGAGTTCCAGCGATTGCTTGCAGATCAAACGGCTCAGCATCTCCCGGGTGGCGATAAAACGTGTCATATCGTTTTGTCCCATGGGGTAAACCTTGCCAAGTTCAATGGTAAAGGCGTCGGCGCCAAACTGATTTGACGAGAAATAGCTGAAAGTAGTTGTGGGTTCGTGATGCAGCAACACGGTATCGACTCCGGCCGCCTCCAGGAACATCAATTGTTCGCGGCTGTAAGCCTTACCCGGTCGATAGGGATAGATGGCAAACTTTTCATGCTTGGAGCCGCGAATGGCGGTGTGCAGATCGTAATGGATCCTCTGTCTCGCCCCTTGTGGTGCGTCTTCGAAGAAACGTGTGACATAAGTTTCCAGCTTCTTGGCGCGGATCCGCTCCGGGTTCACCAGCCCGGGGGGATTTGAATGCTCGCCACTGAACAGCCGGTTGAGGTTTTCATCGACAATACGGGTGCCACGGTTAATTGCCGCCGGGTTACCGAACATGAACAGTACTCGCTGCCCTACCCGTATTTCTTGCTTTAACAGCGACTTGATAATGCCATTACACAGTTCGATAGGTGCAGTTTCATTGCCGTGTACCCCGGATGACAGCACGATATCTTTATCACTCTGGTTGTCCAGAGGTTCAAACAGCAAGACTCCTGTGTCCCAAATCGCTATCCGGGTGTGGTCGCCAAGCGTGCCACTAATACTCTCCAATGAATTGGGGTTATTCAGAGTCAATGACAGGAAGTCAGGATTATCCTTCAGGGCTTGTAACACGAAATACTCCTTCTTATTGCCGATTTGGCTGTTGTTTCCATTAACGCTGTCTCCTGGGAACTTGTTGCAATGCGTTTGCTTGTTGAGACCAGCGCCAGAGAGCAAGGTTTCATAGTACCACAGCTTATTAAGTTGGCGATGTGACTAAAGCTATCCAATGCCAGGCTCGCGAACTGGTTTCAGATAGTTCTTATCTAACTAAGGAGCAAAAAAGCCACTCCGACAAATACACCACTTGCGCCGGAAAAACTTATCACGCATAATTTTGGCCATCTGGACATCTAGAGGTAAATTCAATGGCGGTAGCAACATTCGGTGGCGGTTGTTTTTGGGGGGTGGAGTATTTCTTTCGTCAAGTGCCCGGGGTATTAAACGCCACCAGTGGTTATATGGGCGGTGATGATAGAATCAACCGCTATGAAGAGGTAAAACAGGGAAACAGCGGCCATGCCGAAGTGGTTCAGGTGGAGTTCGATGAAGCCCAGGTTTCATTTACCGAGCTGCTGCAAGTTTTCTGGAGCAATCACAACCCCACCAGTCTCAATCGCCAAGGTGGTGATATCGGCACCCAGTATCGGAGCGTGATTTTTTTTCATAGCAAAGAGCAGAAGGAGCAGGCTGAGGCCTCAAAACTGGCGTTGGCTCGTAGTGGTAAGTGGGGTCAGCGGCACATAGTGACGGAAATTGTTCCAGTGAAACAGTTTCATCGTGCGGAAGAATATCATCAGGACTATATCCAGAAGAATAACCTGCCCAGTTGCCATCTTGAATATTGATCCCCGGAAATAAAAAAGCGCAACTGTGTTCACGGCTGCGCTTTTTTACTGAACTGGCAATCTCTTAAGCTCAGTTCGGCTTACCTTTTAGGGCGCTGGTTATCAGAGCTCTCGCCTGTTCCAGTATCTGCTGCAGATGCTGCTCGCTGACAAAGCTTTCGGCGTAAATTTTATAGAGTGCCTCAGTACCTGATGGTCTGGCGGCAAACCAGCCGTTGTCGGTTAGCACCTTAATACCGCCAATAGCACCATCATTGCCGGGGGCCTTGGTCAGTACCGCCTTAATCTTGTCTCCGGCCAAACTCTCTGCCCCCAGGGTATCTGCATTGAGGGTGGCAAAACGCGCCTTTTGCTTGGCATTGATGGGGCTGTCTATCCGTTTGTAGAAGCAATGACCGTGTATCGCAGCCAGTTCTGCATAACGCTCGGCTGGGTTTTTGCCGGTTACGGCGAGGATTTCAGCGGCCAGCAGCCCGAGAATAAAACCGTCTTTGTCCGTGCACCAGGTTGTGCCGTCACGTCGAAGGAAGGAGGCACCGGCACTTTCTTCGCCACCAAAGGCCAGGCTGGCTTCACTCAAACCACTGACAAACCACTTGAAACCAACCGGCACTTCACAAAGCTTGCGACCGTGTGAGGCAACTATCTTGTCTATCATGCCACTGGAAACCAAGGTCTTGCCGATTTGCAGCGTCTGCGGCCAATCGGGTCTGTGCTCCAGCAGGTAATCTATCGCCACCGCCAAAAAGTGGTTGGGGTCCATCAACCCTGTTTCTGGGCAGACTATCCCGTGTCTGTCGTAGTCGGGATCATTCCCAAGGCAGATATCGAACTCATCCATGTGCTTAAGCAGGCCTGCCATGGCAAAAGGCGATGAGCAGTCCATGCGGATTTTGCCGTCTTTATCCAGTGGCATAAAGCCGAAGCTGGGATCGACCCGGTCGTTGACCACGGTTATATTCACGCCATAACGGCGGGCAATATGTGGCCAGTAATGGATGCCTGAGCCGCCCAGAGGGTCGACACCTATGCGAACGCCGGCATCTTTGATGGCTTGCATATTTACTACAGAGGCGAGATCGGCAACATAGGGCTCTATAAGATCGGTTTCTTTGATGAGTCCGATACTGGCGGCTACGCCGTAGTTGAGTTTCCTGACCCCTTCCAGCTGCGCCTTGAGATAGTCATTGGCTCGCTGCTCAATCCAGGCAGTAATCTCACCTTCTGCCGGCCCACCATGGGGCGGATTGTACTTAATTCCACCATCCTGAGGTGGATTGTGAGACGGGGTAATAATAATGCCATCGCTGAGCTCGGCGGCATTTCGGTTTGCGCTAACTATGGCATGGGAAATGACAGGCGTAGGCGTAAAACCCTGGCTCTCTTGCACCACCAACTTCACATTGTTGGCCAGCAATACTTCGATGGCCGAAATATAAGCCGCTTCAGATAAGGCATGGGTGTCCATGCCAAGATAGAGTGAACCCTCAATCCCTTGGGATTGGCGGTAATCTACCACTGCCTGGGTAATGGCCCAGATATGGTTTTGATTGAAGCTGCCGCTTAAGGAACTGCCCCTGTGCCCCGAGGTGCCAAAGCTCACTTTCTGGGCCGGGTCATCACAGTTGGGGACAATTCGGTAATAATGGCTCATCAGCCGCGGAATATTAACCAGATCCTTCTGCATGGCCTTGTTACCGGCCCGCTCATGAATAGCCAAAATAGTGCTCCTTGATGGCGGATGTTGGAATACAGATTTATGCCTTAAGTGGCAGTGCCTTATCGGCAATCGCTTTGGCCTTGTCGCCGTCGCAGCCCATCTTTTCCAACACTTCAGACAAAATGGTGTGCTTCTTGGCAGTGTTGTTATTGGTGGTTACCCAAAAACCACTGCTGCCGACTTCTTTGGGGTTGGCCGATTTACTGGCCTTAAGCAAGGCTTCCTTCGAGGTAGCAAAATAGAGGCGATCACGCCCCTGAACCTGCAGTACCTGCTCAAATCCTTGCTGATCCTGGTTATAGAGACATTCGAGGGCAAACAGAAAACGTCCAACAGCCCCCTTTTGGGCTTCGATAGCCGCACTGGTAAACAGGTTGTCAAAGTCCAGGGTTGACTCGGCCTCGGGTAATGTATTGGGACGATAACCCTGCTCCATGCTTGGCTGGCTGAGTTCAACCGGTGCCTTGGGTTCAACGGCTGTCACATCCAAGCCCAGCAGTCGACGAAGAATATCCGATGCGCTTTCGCCTATCCTTTCGGTTTTCCCGGCAATAAAGCGATACAGTTCCTCATCCACCTCAATATATTTCATGGCCCGATTCCTTTAGTTTCAACTTGTTCTATGCAGCCGCCATGACATTGCCATCAAAGCACATCTGGGGCACGGCTGCGATTTGGCTCAAAGTATGCCATAACTCGCCAGCGGTGGAAGGCTCAATCCATCAAAATGCGAGAATAGAGTTACAAACCTATGACTTGCACAGCCAATTTGTTGAAAAAGCAGTCAAAGCCAGTGTTAAATCCGCATCCATCCTTGTCAAATACTGACCTTTGTCGCAGAATTTGCCCCCTGCTGAAATACTGGCAACAAACTCACTGTGAGGGGACTGTATGCACTTTGTTTCGACCGGAAGCGGTAGTCCGGCGTTGCTGATCCATGGCTTATTCGGTGATTTGGATAATCTCAAATCACTCGGGGCTCTGCTTGAGCAAAATCATCGGGTAATAAGGATAGACTGCCCCAATCATGGTCAGAGCGAACATTGGCCGCAAATGGACTATCCTGGGCTTGCAAAAGCGCTTGTGTCCCTGCTTGATGAACTGGCTATAGGCAAGGTGCATCTGGTGGGCCATTCCATGGGCGGTAAGATTGCCATGGCAACCGCGCTGGCTTATCCGCAGCGGGTACAATCCCTGACCGCCGCCGATATTGCGCCTGTGGCCTACACGCCGAGACATGAAAAAGTGTTTGCCGGCCTAAACAGCATGCCTTTGGATATTAAAGACAGACGTCAGGCGCTGGCACATCTTTTGAATCATGAGATCGATGAGGCGACGGCGCAGTTTTTGCTCAAGAGCCTGCGTCGCAGCGAATCCGGCTTTGAGTGGAAGATGAATCTGCCGGGGCTGATTGAAAGTTATCCGGCTATCATAGGTTGGCATAATGGCCCTGAGCGCTGCGGTGGCCAACTTAGCTATCAAGGGCCCACCTTGATGATCCGGGGCAGCGAGTCAAACTATGTGACCGCCGCTTACAAAGAAGAGATTGTGGCTCAGTTTCCTAAGGTCAAAGCCAAGACCCTGGAGGGATGTGGGCATTGGCTACACGCCCAGAAACCGGCGATATTCAACCGTATAGTGTCCGACTTCATTGACAGTAACGATTAATATCCAAGCCCTTGCTGAGGGTAAATGCGGTAGCAGCCCCTGAACCAATATGCTATATTCGCGCCTCTTTTTGGCTAGGGAACACCGGGAGGCTGCAGCGTGTTGAACCAGTATATGCAACAGATAGAAGCCGTTGGACTGGATCTGTTTTTCGCAGCAATTTTCTTTTTTATCGGTATGGCCATCAGGGATGTACTCAATCAGGGTAACGTACCCAAGTTTGGTCGCTTCATTGTTTGGTTGGTACTCTTCCTTGGCTGTGCAGGCTTTGTCGCCAAGGGGATAATTCAAATGACCTGGGAAGGCTCAGGTATAGGTTAAACATCAGATTTCAAATGGCAAAAGAAGCAACAGATAGAACAACCATAGACCTTTTTGCCACTGAAAAGCGCCGCGGACGGCCCAGAAGCAATCCTCTGCCCCGCGAGCAGCAGCTCAAGGTGAATAAACGTAACCAGATCATGCGGGATCGGGCGAAGGGTCTGAAACGAATAGAGTTAAAAGTGTCACAAGATTTATATGACGCCTTGAATGAGAAGGCTTTGGCCAGTAACATCAGCCGCAGCCAGTTAATAGAATTGATCCTTCAGGAGCAGCTAGGTTAGCCCCTGTCAGGAAAGATCGAAGTAAATAGCGAACTAGACATTAAAGGAAAGACAATGGCAACTGTAGGTCTTTTTTTCGGTAGCGATACAGGTAACACCGAAGCTGTAGCCAAGATGATCCAGAAGAAACTGGGCAAGAAGATGGTTGAGGTGAAGGATATCGCCAAGAGCACCAAAGAGCAGATCGCCGAATACGACCTGCTGATCTTCGGGATCCCAACCTGGTACTATGGTGAAGCTCAATGTGACTGGGATGACTTCTTCCCTGAGCTGGAGCAGATTGATTTTACCGATAAGCTGGTGGCCATTTTCGGTTGCGGCGATCAGGAAGACTATGCCGAGTACTTCCTCGATGCCATGGGTATGGTCCGAGATATCGTTGAAGAGCGCGGCGCAATAGTCATTGGCCATTGGCCGACTGACAGCTACAACTTCGAAGCCTCTAAAGGGCTGGTTGACGACAAGCATTTTGTTGGTCTGGGTATAGATGAAGACCGCCAGCCCGAATTGACCGAAGAGCGTGTCGACGCCTGGGTTAAACAGATTTACGAAGAGATGTGTCTGGCCGAGCTGGAAGACTGATATTCGCTCCGCGGTAACTCTCCGGCGGCCTATATGGCCGCCTTTTTATTGGCTATTACTCAGGAAACAGAAACAAGATGCAAGCCGATAATCTGCGTCATTGGGATATCTTCTGTACTGTGGTGGACAACTATGGCGACATAGGCGTTACCTGGCGCCTGGCGCGGCAGCTGGCCTGCGAATATGGCATTAAGGTACGTTTGTGGGTCGATGACCTCAACAGCTTCGCGCACATTTTACCCGAGTTAAACCCGGCCCTTGTCAGTCAACACTTTGGTGCTGTTGAAGTCATCCATTGGCTGTCTCCCCTACCCCGAGCCTGGCAACCGGGCGAAGTATTGATAGAAGCCTTTGCCTGCGACTTGCCCTCGGAAGTGCTGACAAGCCTGCCTGAGCTTGCCAAGGCACCGAAATGGATAAATCTGGATTATCTCAGCGCCGAGAGCTGGATAGATGATTGCCACGGTCTCAGTTCGCCGGCGCTCAAAGGGGTCAAGAAGACCTTTTTCTTCCCGGGCTTTACCCCAAAGTCAGGCGGACTCATCTGCGAGCAGTCTCTGTTTAGCGAGCGTGATGCCTGGCAAGCAAAGCCTGAGCACGCCATGGCACACTTGGCAAAGATGGGGCTTAGTGATATTGGCACTGATGATTACCTCATCAGCCTGTTCAGCTACGAGACCCAAGCCTTGCCGGCGTTGCTGGAACTTTGGCAGCAAAGTGAGCGGCGGGTACAACTGTTAGTCCCCAAGGGGCGCAGCTTAGGTTGTATCGCGCCTTTACTTGAGCAATTTAACCAGGATTCAGGACCCAAATTCGACTGGCAAGATCCTGCCAGTTGGCAAGCAGGCCAGAGTTTCAGTCGCGGCGCACTCAAGGTGCAAATCCTGCCGATGACAGATCAAGATGGCTATGATCGGCTGTTGTGGAGTTGCGATTTCAACATAGTTCGCGGGGAAGACTCTTTTTTAAGGGCTCAGTGGGCCGCCAAACCTTTTATCTGGCATATCTATCAGCAGGAAGAACAAGCACATCTGGTAAAATTGGATGCTTTTATGGCACGATACTGCCATAATCTGCCTCCCCTTGTCGCCCAAACCTGGCGAACGCTGAATACCGCGTTCAACTGCGACCAGGGAGCCCAAGCCAGCCAAAGCTGGCTGGCACTGAATTCTGCCATGCCGACATTGATGCAACACGCAAAAAAATGGCCGGCTGAAGCAATAAATGAAGCAGATCTGGCAAACAGGCTAGTGCTAATGGCCAAAACCCGCTAAGATTCTGCGCTGAATTGAAAAACCGCTTATATAGGAACATACGTAATGAAGACTGCTCAGGAAGTCCGCGCAGGTAACGTTATCATGGTTGACGGCAACCCTATGGTTGTACTCAAGACCGAGTTCAACAAATCCGGCCGTAACGCTGCTGTGGTAAAGATGAAGCTGAAGAACCTGCTGCAAGGTTCCGGCACTGAAACTGTATTCAAGGCTGACGACAAGCTGGAAGATATTCAGCTCGAGCGCCTGGAGTGCACCTACTCTTACTTTGCTGATCCTATGTATGTCTTTATGGACTCAGACTTCAACCAGTATGACGTTGAAGCCGAAAACATGGGTGATGCCATCAACTACATAGTTGATGGAATGGAAGAGATCTGTCAGGTCACTTTCTACGAAGGCAAAGCCATCTCTGTAGAACTGCCTACCACTATCATTCGCGAAGTAGGTTACACTGAACCTGCCGCCCGTGGTGATACCTCAGGTAAGGTAATGAAGCCTGCTTCTATCGTAGGTACAGATCTGAAGGTGATGGTTGCCGACTTCGTTAAAGAAGGCGACAAGATTGAAATCGATACCCGCACCGGTGAATTCAAGAAGCGCGTTTAATTAAATCGCCCTCCTTTGTAAAAGCCAGCATCGTTGCTGGCTTTTTTGTACCGTAAAAAACACATCTTGTTATTGGTTTGTCAGTCGTAAACGGGTATTGAGCATTAACTTCTCATTCGATAAGGCAGGGTAAGCTGCTTCATAGGGGGAGCCTCCCGGATAATAGTCCCGCAAAGCGAGCGCCTCATCAGACAAAGAGGTAAAGCATATACCGGGTTTCTCAGCTAGCTCCGTAATATAATCAGGACCGATTACATACACAGAGTAGTCGAGTTTGATATCACTCTCATCCTTCTCCGTTAACTCTTCATTTGAACAGTCTTTCAACCTGCCTCTTATTCGGTTCAGCTCGTTCCTTATCTCTGCAGCCTCTATCTCCACTTGGTAGACGAGTGAACTTTCCGACTGGCACTGGAGTGCCATGCGGGATGAGAAGAGTACATTTTCATAAAGGGAAGCCCCTTGAGTCTGGCTATTGGTATCCACAAAGACAATTATCTTAATGTTGTGGTCTTCAATTAAGGGATCGCGTTTAAAAACGATCTCCGCGTTTAAGGAGATGAGCTGACCTGCAGTATCCTGGTTTTGAGTAACATTAAAATGTTCAATCAAAGGGGGTTGACCATAATCTTGCCGCTGTTTGGCGCGAAAAACCTTAAGTGCCGCACTTCGTTTGGCACTGTGTTTTCCATCCATCCGGGTGATCATTAAGATACCGGCAAAAATAAGCAAAATAACCAGTACCAAGCCTGCAATAGCACTTATCACACCTGAGCCTGAAGCATCGGGAAGTATAGTTTTGAAAATTGCAGAGCAGCCCCAGACAATTAGCCAAAGAACGCTGATAAAAGCCATAGCCTGGCGAGGTGATGGGGTAAACCAACGGCTCTTGTTACTGCTTAGAGGTGTTATGAGTAATAACAGTAGTGCAGTAATGGCAAAGAATATATGCATGCAGCTCTGTCCTTAAGTCTTGTGGTACTCACTTACAAACACCATAGAAGGCAAATTCCCTGTATCGTTATTCACAATACTGCCGAGAAGCGTTTGATATGTCGAGCTATTGAACCTTTTGCATCCGCTTTTATTGATGGCTTCTTGCGGCAACCGTTGAAAAAAATCCCCGCGGATAACCTTGGGGATTTTTGTTGGTAGGCTCAGGCTTTGAAACAGCCGTCATTCAACTAATCATGCGACTAATCATGCGACTATGATAAAGCCAATAAAGGTAAGTACTGCTGCTATCAAGGCATAGGGTAACTGGGTCACCGCATGGCTTACCAGGTTACAGCCCGACCCTTGCGCCGCCAGAACGGTGGAGTCCGAGTAGAAGCAAGCCTGGCTACCAAAAGATGAAGCCGACAGCAAGGCACCTATCACCAGCGGTATATCAGCCCCCACAGATTGAGCCAGCGGCATTACAATAGGAATGGTCACCGCAAAAATCCCCCAGCTGGACCCGGTGGCAAAGGCCAGAATTGCCATGGCCACAAACACCACTGCAGGCAAGAGTTTTGGCGTCATAAAGGGACTCAGGGACTCAATCACATATTGAGGCAGCAACAGTTGGTCGCAAACATCCTTAAACACAAAGGCGGCGATAACCGTGCCTATGGCCGGCAGCATGCTCTTGAAGCCATCTATCATCTGATCCATCATCTCGGACAAGGGCATCAAACGCTGCACCGCGTAATATGGCAGGGTAATCACCAGTGTTGCCAACAAGCCTTTCCAGACATCGATATCAAAGTAAACGGTAAAACCAACCAACAGCAAAATTGGCACCAGGAAGTTATGCAGCTTACCTTGCTTGTCGGCCTGCTCAAACTCCTCCTCCATGGCGCGCACGGCATATTCATCTGAAGTCTGAACTTCATCCAGATCTATCTGCTCTTTGGCCGGATTGCCGGCCGCCGCCGCGAGCTGCGCCTTTTTCATTGGTCCTATGGCCGGTACTATGCCAAGGATGACCAGCAGCACCATGGCAACCGCCAACCAGGCGTAAAACATATAAGGGATCGCCTGCATATAAATTTGGATCCCCTCGCCTTCGGCGGCCACACCGTTGTTGACCAGAAGTCCGCCGAAAAACACCGCCCAGGTGGATAGCGGCACCAACACACATACCGGCGCTGCGGTGGAGTCAACCACATAGGCCAGCATCTCTCGGGAAATCTTGAACCTGTCTGTAACCCGTTTCATGGTTTCGCCGACTGTGAGTGCATTCAGGTAATCATCAATAAAGATCACCAGGCCTAGCACAAAGGTCATCAGCAGAGATGAGCGTGGCCCTTTGGCGAGTTTGAGCGCTTTACGGCCAAAGGCCAAGGCGCCACCTGTGCGCACCAATAAGGCTATCAGGGCACCGAAACTGCCACACACCAGGATTAACCAACCTATGGTCTCATCGGCCATCACCTTGAGAGAGATATCGGCAAAGCTGTTCAGCACCTGACTGGGGTCAAGAAGCAATAGCCCGCTGACGGCACCTATGATTAAGGCCAGGATGGGACGACGCAGCCAAATGGCCAGCACCAATACAACTATGGGGGGAACAAGACTTAACGCTGTCGGCTCAGACATGCACTTAGGTCCTCAAAAAGATGGCCTTGCGGCCCTATAAAGTCATGTGGGGCGTTGAAGACACCACCAAAACAACTGCTTTATTTACGGCTTTCCGCCAGACGGACAGTAACAACTGGTCGCTTTTGTTGGAGCCTTGCTAAAAACATCGCGCAGAAAATAATGCGCAACTGGATATGAGTCAACCATAAATTGAGTCAGTCAGAGCAAATTTTGACCTTGCGGGCGATTCCAAAAAAAACATCATATGATTCAAAGGGTTTCACATGTCATTTTTATGCTTTTTTGCATGCATTTGCATATAAGCATTCAGTTAAACTGCCTTTTTATTTCAAAGAAGGTTAAAGGAAGGTGCGAATAAGTCCTCGTGGCACTCTGGCTTGCACAGCAATTGGCGTT